>DATBYN010000247.1:0-6937 GCA_036513695.1 Bradyrhizobium sp.
ATCACGCCGCGACAATACGGCCGGGCGCCGCACGCTGCGGGAGAAACAGCCGCTCGATCTCGGCTACCGGGAGCGGCCGGCTGAACAAATATCCCTGCATCTCGGTGCAGCCTTCGGACGTCACCTTGTCGAGCTGTTCGCCGGTTTCGACGCCTTCGGCGGTCGCCGTCATGCCCATGCCTTTGGCGAGCGCAGCCACTGCGCGGACGATATTGAGCGAGCCGGTGTTTTCCGTGATGTCCTTCACGAACGACCGGTCGATCTTGATCTTGTCGAACGGAAAACACTGCAAATAGGTCAGCGAGGAATAGCCGGTGCCGAAATCGTCCAACGCGATGCGCACGCCGAGCGCCCGCAACTGATGAAGCACCGCAAGCGTGGTGTCCCTGTTTTGCAAGAGCACCGTCTCGGTGATTTCGATCTCGAGCCGGGTCGGCGACAGGCCGGAGGCGGCGAGCGCACCGACGATGACCTGCAGCAGGCCGGGACTGCGGAATTGCGCCGCCGAGATATTGACGGCGACATGGAGATGCTCCGGCCACTGCGCCGCGGTGAGGCAGGCCTGCCTGATCACCCATTCCCCCAACGGCACGATAAAGCCGATCTCTTCGGCCAGCGGAATGAACGAGCTCGGCGCGACCATTCCTCGTAGTGGATGATTCCAGCGGATCAGCGCCTCAAATCCGCTGATCTCGTTGCTCGCGAGATTCACCACCGGCTGGTAATAGAGCTCGAACTCCTCGGCCGGCAGCGCCTTGCGCAGATCCTGCTCGACGATGCGGCGGGTCTGCATCTGCAAATCCATCGCCGGCTCAAAGAAGCGGAAGGTGCCGCGTCCGTCGCCTTTCGCCCGGTACAGCGCAAGGTCGGCGTTGCGCAGCAGCTTGTCGGGCCTCAACCCGTCGCTGGGGCCGACCGCAATGCCGACGCTGGCGCCGATCGCGGCTTGATGGCCGTCGAGGTCAAACGGTTCGCTGATCGATGCAATGATGGCTTGCGCTAGCGAGGTGGCCTCGGTGGGATCGGTGATCGGGGCTTGCACGATGACGAATTCGTCGCCGCCCATCCGCGCGATGGTGTCGGTCTCGCGGACCAGCGCGCGCAAGCGCTCGGCGACGATCTTCAACAGCTTGTCGCCCGCGGGATGGCCGAAGGTGTCGTTGACGGCCTTGAACTGATCGAGATCGAGGTGGTGAACCGCGACCATTTCCGTCCGATGGATGCGGCGGCCCAGCGCCTGCTCCAGCCGCTCGTTCAACAGCACCCGATTGGCGAGGTCGGTCAGCGCGTCGTGGTGCGCCATATATTCGATCTTGAGCTCGGAGACCCGCTGCTCGGTGATGTCTTCATGGGTGGCGACCCAACCGCCGTCGGGCATCGGCCGATGCCTGATCTTGAAGGTGCGTCCGTTTTTCAATTCGACGACGCTGTCGGTGGGTTCGTTGGATATCGCAACGTTGGTGCGCCAATGCAGATATTCATCCCGCGACATCTCGGGAAAACTTCCCGCCTCGAATCGGAGATCGACGATCTCGGTCAGCGGCGTGCCCGGACCGACCCGGTCGCGCGGAAGATCGTACATGTCGACGAACATGTCGTTGCACACGATCAGCCGATGGTTGGCGTCGAAGAAGCACAATCCCTGCGACATGTTGTTGATCGCGGTGTCGAACTGGAAGTTTCGGATTTTCAAGTCCTCTTCCTGCTGCCTGCCGAGCTCGAGTTGCGCTTTCAAGCGGGCGCTGATGTCCTCGCGCCCGGTGATGTCCTCATGGGTGGCCATGCCGCCTCCATCAGGCAGCGGGTGGACCGTATAGGCGATGAGGCGGCCGTCGGTGAATTCATGCACGGTGGTGTCGGCAACGACGGCGCCTTCGACGCGCTGGCGGACGTAGTCCTCGGGCTTTGAACGTACTTTGAGTCCCAGTTTCAGCCGGTGCCGGATCAGTTCACTGGTCGGCGTGCCGGGCTTTACCTGCTCGACCGACAGCCCGTAGATCTCCCGATAGCGCGGGTTGCAGAACACGACCTCGCGCTTGCCGTCGAAGATGACCAGTCCGAGCGACAGATGGTTGATGGCCGCTTCGAGCAGCGAAGCCGGACGGCCCGGCTCCGGATCGATGATACGCGCAACAGAGTCCGACATAGGCTGTTCCCCTGCCGCAACTTCTTGCGGCACTCCGGCACGGCGGAGCGGGCTATTAGAAGCCGAAGCTGGTGAACTGCGCCCTTGAGATGCCCGTATCTTTGCCAGGTTCCTTAGAATTCGCTGAACAAAAGGTTAATATTTGGGCCACGACGCCGGATGGGATTTTACTCCCCATCCACCAGGATCACCCTGATATCGTTGACGTTGGTCAGCGTCGGGCCGGTCTGCAAAAGGTCGCCGGTGGCGGCAAAGAAGGCGGTGGCGTCGTTGTTGTCGAGATAGGCCATTGGGTCGAGGCCGAGTGAGGCGATCTTCGCGAAGGTGGTTTGATCGATCACGGCGCCCGCCGGATCGGATGCGCTGCCGCCGCCGCCATCCGCGCCATCGGTATCCGCCGCCAGCGCCGAAATGCCGGAGGTGTCCTTGAGCAGGGCGGCCAGCGCCAGCGCATATTCCTGGTTGGGGCCGCCGCGGCCGCTGCCGCGCACGGTGACGGTCAATTCGCCGCCCGACAGGATCGCGACGCGTTGGCGCTCGGCACGCGCCTTTAGCGCAAGCTTGGCGTGATCGGCGGCGACGTCGCGCGCCTCGCCTTCGAGGTCGGCACCGAGGTCGACGATGGCGTAGCCGGCGTCCCGCGCCACCCTGATCGCGGCCTCAAGCGAAGCCCGCGGCCGCGCGATCAGCTCGAATTGCGCGCGCGCGAAAGCGCTATCGCCTGCCTTGCAGCTCTCGTTGTTGGCGTCGTTGAGCGCGCGATGGACGGCGTCGTCGAGTTTGAGGCCGTATTTTGCGACGATCAAGCGCGCATCCGCCAAGGTAGTCGGATCGGGTACCGTCGGACCCGAGGCGATCGCGGATGGGTCGTCGTGCGGCACGTCCGAAATCGCCAGCGTCACGATCTCGGCGCGTTGGCCTGCGCGCGCGAGCCGGCCGCCCTTGATTCGCGACAAATGCTTGCGCACGGTATTGATCTCGCCGATCGGCGCGCCGGAGCGGAGCAGCGCCCGCGTCACCTGTTGCTTCTGCGCAAACGACACGCCTTCGGCCGGCGCGATCCAGTTCGCCGAGCCACCGCCCGATAGCAGCACCAGCAGGAGATCGTCAGCTTTCGCCTGCGCTGCAAGACGCAGCGTGTCCTCGGCGCCCTTTAGCCCGGCCGCGTCCGGCATTGGATGGCCGGCTTCGATCACTTTGATCCGCCGTGTCGGCACGCCGTGACCGTGGCGCGTGGTCGCGATGCCGACTAGGCGCGCCGGATCGAGTTCGAGCGCATCGAGATAATGCTGCTCCGCAGCCCGGGCCATGGCCGCGGCGCCCTTGCCGGCGGCAAGACAGATCACGTTACCCTTTGGCACCGGGCGGAGATACGGCGCCAAAACCACATCGGGATGTGCGGCGGCGACGGCCGCGTCAAAGATTGCGCGCAGGAGGGGGCGTCTGTCGGTCATGGCTTCACGGGATGAGAGGGACGTTTGCACCATCAGGTTATCCATCCGATCGCCGCAAAAGAAAACCCCCGCAAGCGCCGCGGAGGTGCTCCTCGCCCCGCTTGCGGGGAGAGGTCGGATTGCGGAGCAACCCGGGTGAGGGGGACTCACCGCGGACTCCCTGGTCTTCGGAACTCGCGGAACCAGCCCCTCACCCCAACCCTCTCAGGGCGAGCTTCGCTCGTCCCGACCCCGCAAGGGCGGGGCGAGGGAGCAGAATCACCGGGCTCTGCGGAGCAGCGAAAGATGCGCTGCTCCGCAGAGCGAAGAAACTCAACCCCCAACGTCGCCGGAGATGACGTCGCCGAACAGTTCCCACTTGTCGCCCTTGAACCGCATCAGCTGAAGCTGGCTGATCGGCGCGAAATCGGTCGATGAAGTGTTGATCATGATGCCGGGCAAAAGGACCTCGGTGCGGAAGTCCTTCAGGTTCGCCGCCTGCTTCATGATGTTTTCGCGGGTGAGGTCGTCGCCGCACTTCTTGAGCACCTCGACCAGCGTTTGCGAAACGCCGTAGCCGACGACGGTCGAAATATCCAGCTTGTTTCCTTCAGGAAAATCCTTGGCCATGAAATCATAAAACTGCTTCATGCCGGGATCGTTGTCCCACTGCGGATCGGAAGCATCCTTCAGGTAGTTGGCGGAAATGATGCCTTGCGAATTCTCAAAGCCAGCCGGTTTCATCACCGCGCCGACGGAAGCCGAGACGTTGTTGAGAATATGCAGCGGTTTCCACTCGATCTCGGCGACCTTCTTGATGGCCTGCGCCGCGAATTTCGGCGTTGCGATATCGATGAACACGTCGGCGCCGGTCGACTTGAGCTTGACGATGTGGTTGTCGACCGTGGGCTCGGTGGTCTCAAAGCTTTCTTCCGCGATGATCATCGAGGCGGCCTTGGCGCCGAGACCGTCTTTCAGGCCCTTCAGATAGTCCTTGCCGTAGTCGTCGTTCTGGTACAGCACGGCAATCTTGGCGTCGGGCTTCTCCTTCAAGAGAAATTTCGCGTAAATCCGCGACTCGCTCTGATAGTTCGGCTGCCAGCCCATGGTCCATGGAAAATCCTTCGGATCGTTCCACTTGGTGGCGCCCGTGGCGACGAACAATTGCGGCACCTTCTTCGAATTCATGTATTTGTGGATCGCCGAATTCGGCGGCGTGCCGAGCGAATTGAAGATGAACAGAACTTCGTCGCTCTCAACCAGCTTGCGCGCCTGCTCCACCGTCTTCGGCGGGCTATAGCCATCGTCGTAACTGATAAAATTGATCTTGCGGCCGTTGATGCCGCCGGCATCGTTGATCTTCTTGAAGAAGGCGGCCTCGGTTTTGCCGATCACGCCGTAAGCCGAAGCGGGACCGCTATAGGGCATGATGTTGCCGATCTTGATTTCGGTATCGGTAGCGCCGGTGTCGTATTTTTTTTGAGCGAGCGCGCCGCTGCTCGAAGCTGCGAGCACAACGAACGCAGCCGAGACAATTGCTACTCTGCTGGTGGCAACAGCCATTTCCGGATCTCCCCTTTTTTGCGATGCTTGTGCAGGCGTCAGTTTGTTGATTGAAAATTTCTTGCGACGCGGGCGGGATTGAATACCATTTGGCAGCGGCCAGCAACAAAAAGCCCCTGCGACAAAGCCGCAGGGGCTGCTTCTTTAGTAGTCAGCCGGGCGGAATAACCGGCCCGGCGAGGTGTCAGCCGCCGACGTCGCCGCTGATGGCCTCGCCGAAGCGATCCCAGCTCTCGCCCTTGAATTTCTCCAACTGAAGCTGGGAGATCGGGGCGAAGTTGGAGGCGCTGGTGTTAACCTTGATGCCCGGCAGCAGGCCGCCGAGCTCAAGTCCCTTGATGTTGGCCGCCTGCCTCATGATGTTTTCCCGCGTGAGATCGTCGCCGCAGTTCTTCAGCACATACACGAGGCCTTGCGCGACGGTGTAGCCGTACATCAGGTTGAGATCGATCCGGTTGCCTTCAGGGAAGTACTTGGTGAGGAACTCGTCGAAGGCCTTCATGCCGGCATCGTCCTTCCACTGTGGATCGGACGCATCCTTAAGGTAGGTGGACGAGATGATGCCTTGCGAATTCTCAAAACCGGCCGGCTTCATCACGGCGCCGATCGAGGAGGACACGTTGTTGAGGAAGTGCAGCGGCTTCCATTCAATTTCGGCCATCTTCTTGATCGCCTGCGCGGCGAATTTCGGCGTGGTGACGTTGAAGAACACGTCGGCGTTGGTCGACTTCAGCTTGACGATGCTCGAATCGATGGTCGGCTGCGTCGTTTCGTAGCTCTCCTCGGCAACGATCATCGAGGCGGCCTTGGCGCCGAGGCCGTCCTTCAGACCCTTGACGTAGTCTTTGCCATAATCGTCGTTCTGATAAAGGATCGCGATCTTGGCGTTCGGCATCTCCTTCAGAATATACTTGGCGTAGATCCGGGATTCGCTCTGGTAGTTGGGCTGCCAGCCCATGGTCCAGGGGAATTCCTTCGGGTCATTCCATTTGGTGGCGCCGGTGGCGACGAACAGCTGCGGCACCTTCTTTGAGTTCATGTATTTTTGAATCGCCGAGTTCGGCGGCGTGCCCAGCGAATTGAAGATGAACAGCACCTCGTCGCTCTCGACCAGCTTGCGGGCCTGCTCGACCGTTTTCGGCGGGCTGTAGCCGTCGTCATAACTGACAAAATTGATCTTGCGGCCATTGATGCCGCCTTCGGCGTTGATCTTGTTGAAGTAGGCCTGTTCGGTCTTGCCGATCACCCCATAGGCGGAGGCGGGTCCGCTGTAGGGCATAATGTTGCCGATCTTGATTTCGGTATCGGTGGCGCCGGTGTCGTATTGCTTTTGCGCTGACGCGGTTGTGCTGGCTAAGGCGGCTATCGCGAGGGCAGCCGAAAAGGCCCCCAATCGCAAATGGATAGCAGGCATTTTGATCTCCCTGATCTGGTTGAGTGTGTCAGTTTTTTTGATTGGGAGCGCTTTTCGGCTCCTCGGCGCATTCAATACCTTCCCCAAGAACCCTTCAACAAAAAGCCCCCTGCGACGGCGTCGCAGGGGGCGTCATTTAGTCGAACAGCTATCGGGTCACGGACCCGTGAGGTAGACCCTCAGTTGCTCAGGTCGTCGGCGATGATGTCGCCGAACAGCTCCCATTTCTCGCCCTTGAACCGCTGCATCTGAAGCTGTTTGAGCGGGGCGAAGTCGGTTGCGGAAGTGTTGATCTTGACGCCGGGCAGCAGGGTGTCGGGCGCAAAGTCCTTCAGGCTCGCCGCCTGCTTCATGACGTTCTCGCGGGTCAGGTTGTCGCCG
>DATBYN010000248.1:0-3339 GCA_036513695.1 Bradyrhizobium sp.
GCGGCAGCTTCTTTGTTGGCAGATCGCCGATTTGCCGCCGGGCTGCCGGCAAGGTAGTG
Organism: Bradyrhizobium sp.; assembly: GCA_036513695.1. Taxonomy (GTDB): domain Bacteria; phylum Pseudomonadota; class Alphaproteobacteria; order Rhizobiales; family Xanthobacteraceae; genus Bradyrhizobium. The sequence goes on from DATBYN010000248.1 coordinate 60, forward strand.
TTCGGTCCACTCTCGCCAGAGATTTCCAATGAGCACGGCAAGCAACGTCGTCCCCGCCAAAGGCGATTTTCACCGTTACGCCATGCTCGGCTATGCCTCGATCGCGCTGGTGTTCGGCGGTTTCGGGATCTGGGCGTCATTTGCGCCGCTCGACCGCGCGGCGGTCGCATCGGGTCAGGTGTCGGTGTCGGGCGACCACAAGGTCGTGCAGCACCTCGAAGGCGGCATCATCCAGGAAATTCTGGTCAAGGAGACCCAGCAGGTCAAAGAGGGCGACCTGCTGTTTCGCCTGCAGCCGATCGGGGCGCAGGCCAATACCGACATCCTGCGCAAGCAGATGGACGTGGCGCTCGCCGAGCAAGCGCGCCTCGTCGCCGAGCAGTCCAAGGTGGCTGCCATCGCTTTCCCGGAGAGCGTGCTGGCGCGCCGCGCCGTACCTGAAACTTCAATGGCGATCGCCGACCAGCAGCGCCAGTTCACCGAACACCGTGACACGCTCGCCAACCAGATCAATATTCTGAACTCGCAGATCGCGCAGCAACAGCAGGAACTCGCCGGCCATGATCGGCGGCGCGCGGCGCTTACCGACCAGCTCCAGAGCTACACCACCGAGATGAACAATGTGCGGCCGCTGCTCGACAAGGGCTTCTATCCTCGCAATAAGTTTCTCGAGATGGATCGCGAGCGGGCGCGCATCGAAGGTGACCTCGGCCAGGCGCAAGCCGACGTCGCGCGGCTGAGCCACTCGATCGAACAAACCAAATTGCAAATCGAGCAGGCACAGCAAAAGAACCAAAGCGATATTTCGCAGCAGCTCGATACCACGCGCGCCAAACTCTCCGATCTTCGCGAGAAGCTCTTGATCGCCGAGGATGTCTTGCGCCGGGTCGACATTCGCGCCGAGCGCGACGGCATCGTGATGAACGTGAAGGTTCACACCGTCGGCGCCGTGGTCAAGCCCGGCGATACGCTGGCTGAAATCGTCCCCGTCGGCGAAGGCGTCGACGTGATGGCGCACGTGTCGCCGCGCGATATCGAAAGCGTCGCGGTGGGACAGAAGGCGGAAGTCCGGTTTCCGAATTTCTCGTCGCGCAAGACAACCATCATTCTCGGCAAGGTGCAAAGCGTTTCGGCCGACGCCATCATCGACGATGCCACCAAGCAGACCTATTATTCGGCGCGCATCGTGATCGACTACTCGACGCTGCCGCCTGAGGTGGCGGACCATATCCTGCCGGGCATGCAGGCTGACGTCTTGATCTCAACCGGCGAGCGCACCGTGCTTGAATATCTGGTCGGTCCGCTGATGAATGCGCTGTCGAAGACGTTTCGCGAGAAGTAGGGGCAGCCCTTCCGGTGCTCAATTCACCGCGGCGCCGGGGACGGCCGGCTCGACCACGTCCGCGACCTCAATGTCACGGCCGCGCGCAATCCCGACGACGTCGATCATGCCAGCCATCAGCGTCAGACTCCGCCGTTCGCCAAGATCGAGCATGCCGGCTTGCTTTGCGGCATCGGTCGATAGCGCGACTTGCCAGCCTGTTGTCTCCGCAAGCCCCGCAAGCTGCTGTGCGATGTCTGTGCCGAGGCCGACCACGGAAACAACCGACGTGCTGCCAAGCCGGATCCGTCCGATCACGAACGAACCGGCATGAATCCCGATGCATACCGCGACCGGCCGGCCAATTTCGGCGGCGACCTTCTCGTTGAGGCGGTCGAGCGCAAGATCGATCGCGCGCGCGGTACGTAATGCGTCCCTGGCGCCGTGCTGCGGCCCGCGCTTTAGTCCGAACACGGCGAGCAAACCGTCGCCGAAGAATTTGTCCACCCAGCCGAAGTTCTGATCGATCGCGGCTCCGGCGGCCGCGAAGAATTCGTTGAGGATGAACATGACGTCATAGGCCAGGCGGTCGCGCGTGATCTCGTCAATATCGCGCATCCGCAGATAGAGCAGGCAAAGTGGCCGTTGTTCGCCGGCATTGTCGGTGTTGTCTGCAGCGGGCAGAACCTCGCCGGCGTCATCGCTCGCTCGCACCAGGCGCGTAATGCTGAGCGGCGCAGTCGGTCGGATCTGGCAGGCAAGGCGCGTGTTGTCGGGAGCTTTCACGCGCGCAAGCGTGAAGCGCTCGGCAAGTTCAGGCGCCGGCAACGTGGACGCACCTTGATCGACGCGGACGCGGCAGGTGCCGCAGCGTGCCCGGCCGCCGCAGGCCGAGGCGTGGGCAAGGCCGTTGGCGCGGCTGATTTCGAGCAGTGTCGGTCCAACCGCCGTCTGCACTTTTGGGCCGCCGGCATAGGTGATCGCAATCTTGGCCGCGGCCAGCATGCCGAGGCGCCGCAGCACGATCGCGGTCGCGACCACCACCAACAGCGCGGCGAAAGCGATCCGCGACACCCAGCGGTAGGACGAGAGCGTGTCGTCGTTGAATGCATTCGGCCAGTGCGTCAGCGCCCGCATGCGCTCGGCCAGCGTCGAATCGCTGATCAAAGCCGCGACCGCGCGGCCCGACAGGACGAATCCCGCGAGCGCGGCGAGTGGGATCGCCACCGCGATCAGCAACAACAACGGTTGCACCGCGCGATACCAGGCCCTGAACTTCAGCCAATGATGAATGCCGAGACAGCCATGGGTCCACACCACCAAGAGCAGCAAGCTCTGGGTCGGCGCGCCCGAGGGCCACAGCCGCGCCAGTTCATAGAGGTAGCTGTCCTGAACGCCGAACATCGCGTTCGCGACGTGGGTGTCGACGATGTGCGGCAGCAGCAGGAAGGGAATCGCAAGGCCGAGGATCAGCTGCGCCAGTTCCCAGGCCGGCAGCCGCAAAGTGCGTCGGCGCAAAAGCTTCAACAGCCCGAAAATGATATGGGTGAAGAGCGCCGCCGCGAGGATGATCATTCCAGGCAATGACCGCGTCACTGCGAGCCGCCACTGCTGGACCTGGTCCATGGCCTCGAGGTTGAACAGTCCGACGGCGTGGTTGAGAAAATGGGTGGCGGCGAACGTGAACAGGACCAGGCCGGAAATCAGGCTGAGATTTCGCGTCACACCGCCGCGCATGATCACCTGGCCCAGTTCCCCATCGCGGTTTGCCAGTTGCAATCGCCCAGCCTGGCGCGGACAGAGTTTCATCGAAGCAGGCTGAAATCAACCGACCGGGCGTCAATCCCGCCTTCATTCACAGCGCCGTCCCCCTTGTCATCTTTCGGCGCGCAAAAATATCAAAATAATTACAATGCGTTACTCGGGTGAGCTGTGTGATGGCGATCACGGTTCGGCGGT
>DATBYN010000249.1:0-9569 GCA_036513695.1 Bradyrhizobium sp.
TGGGATCAGATCAGATATTCGGCCCCATCGATGATGTAGGGCGCGTGCCGAAAATCGCGGATGGTCGCGACCTTGTCGGCGGACCACTGCAGCAGCACAAAATATTTGGGCCCCGCGCCGGGCTCGTTCGGATCGAACACCAGGATCGCGGGACGCTGTTCCACCAACCCCGGCACCAGGTGCCAGTCGGAGATCTGCGAATAGTTGCCAAAATACCTGGAAACCTCGGCCTTGCCGTTCAGGCGCGTCTTGTTCACGAGCTCGAGCCGCACATCGTCCGATATCATGGCGCGGATCGCGTCGAAATCGCGCGCGTTGAAATGCGCGACATATTTGCCGAGGCGATCACGATCGGCCTCCGACATCTTTGGCTGTGGCAGATCGTCCGGCTCATCCGCCAATTCGCGAAGCTGCGCGCGGCCGCGGTGCAGCGCCGCCTTCACCGCGGGCAGGCTGTAGTCCATCACCTCGCAGACTTCCTTGAGCGAGCAACCGAGCACGTCCATCAGGATGACGCTGGAGCGCTGGGCGACCGGAAGCCGCATGAAGGTGCGCAGGCTTGTGCTGGCAAACTCGTGAGCTGCGATGGTGTCGGCCGGATCGGCAATCATGTCCACCTCCTCGCCCGATTGCAGAGCTTGCTGCCGGTTGCGGCGCCGCAAAAAGTCCAACGCGGTGTTGTGGGCGATCCGGAACAGCCAGGCTTGCGGATTTTGCAGCGGGCCGGCGGATGCAAACGCCTCCACCGCCTTGATCATGGCATCCTGCAGCACGTCCTCGCCATCGATCACCGAGCCTGTCATGCGCGCGCAATAGCGATGCAGCTTTGGGCGCATCGCAACCAGCAAGCGGTCGATACTGTCGGTGGCCGACACTTCCGGGACCGGTCTCATTCTGCCTCAGGGTTCACCCAGCATGCGATAGTTGCCGACAATTGCAACGGCCCGGACCAGCGGCGGTTCGGCGCAGCGTTCGCGAACGCCGCTCTGGAACGCTTGAAACGCCGGCAGTTTTGTCAACCCACTGGTGCCGTCATCGGTCATGGTCTCGACGAAATGGATGAACGTATCGTCCTCCAGACGCAGTGAAAGATAGCGGATGCCTTCCGGATGGGCGGCCTTCAACTCCGCAAACACCGCCGAGATCAGTTCGGCATTCTTCTCCGTCATGTCCGGCTTGGTCTTATACCTGATCAAGGTCTGTTTCATTATTTTCTCCATGATTGATTTCTCCGCGATTCAAGCGTCGAGCGAGATGATGCCGAGGTCGCCCTTCATGCCGAATGCCACGCCGGTCGCGTAGCGCGGATCGGTGAGGATCGACACGACGTGGTCGCCGACCTTGCTCGGCGGCATCGGCGCGCCGAAACCGGCGAGGAAGGCTTCGAGGCTGACGCCCTTGCTCCTCGCATAAGCCTCGGCCGCTTTGCGCCCGAGCTCGGTGTCGCCGATGATCTGTTGGGGGAGGATCGCCTGGAAACGGATGCCGAGATCGAGCCGTTGGGCCACATCGTTCGCGTAGTGCGCCATCAGCCACAACATCCGCTTGGCGCCGGCGTAGCTGCCGGAAAGTGGCGAGCCGTTCAGCGCCGCCCCGCTCGATGCGATGATCACGCGGCTGCCGCGCGGCAGGGGAAGGCGTAGCGCTTGCTGCACCCAGTGAAACCCGCCCCTGACGTCGACGTCCCACGCCCGGCTGAAGTCTTCCCAGCTGAGCTCGTGAAGCGGGCCCATCGGCGGCGTCGCGCCGGCGTTGAGCACCAGCACCGACGGTCGAACGTCCGAGAGAACGCCCCGCGCCAGCTCTTCATCGGTGACGTCGCCGCGAGCCACCTTCACGCCGAGCCGTCTCGAGACCTCAGTGAGACGTTCCGGATCGCGCGCGACGACGGTCACCTGCGCCTTCTTCGCCACCAGCGCCTCGACGATGCCGAGCCCGAGCCCGCGGCTTCCTCCGGTGACGACGACCTTCTGTGCTTCAAGATTTACCATGGCGATCGGCTCCTTTGCTCTCGGTCCCAAGACGTTCCAGCACGGCAAAAGGATTCGGCAGAAAAATAAATTTTCGACCGCACCTTTTCCGCGGTTCCCGTTCGTCTGGTCCACGAGGCGCCGCATCAAGCGGCCCCGCGAATTGGGCGGAGAGAGACGATGCAGGAATCGAATGTAACAAGCGGAAAGAACTGGGTGCTGGGCGTGACCGCGCTGGCCTCCTTCATGATGGCGCTGGATGCGATGGTCATCACCACGGCCTTTGCCGCCATCCGCGCCGACCTCGGCGCCTCGGTCGAAACGCTGCAATGGACGGTCAACGCCTATAATCTGAGCTTTGCGGTGCTGCTTTTGACCGGCGCGGCCTTGGGCGACCGTTTTGGACGACGGCGGATATTTGCCGCTGGCATCGCCGTGTTCACCCTCGCATCCGTGGCCTGCGCGCTGTCGGGAAGCGTGGCATCACTGATCGCGGCGCGATCCGCGCAAGGCGCCGGCGCCGCTTTGGTGATGCCGCTCGCGATGGCGATCCTGAGCGGCGCTTTTGCGAAGGAAGAGCGCGCGCGAGCACTCGGGATTTTCAGCGGCGTCACCGGCTTTGCCCTCATCGTCGGCCCCGCGATCGGCGGCTTCATCACCGCAAGCTTCGGCTGGCGATGGATTTTCTGGATCAATCTGCCGATCGGCTTGATCGCGATCGCTCTCGTGCTGGCGCGCTTGCGCGAAAGTTTTGGGCCAAAAGCCACGCTGGATATTTGGGGGCTGATCATTGTCGCAGCTGCCGCACTGGCGCTGGTATGGGGCCTGCTGCGCGGCAATGTTGCGGGATGGGCAAGCCCTGAAGTCGTGAGCGCGCTTGTTGCGGGCGCGTTGCTCGCAGCCATCTTCGTGATGTGGGAGCTCCGGGCACAGGCGCCGATGGTGCCGATGCGGCTTTTCAAGCCGCGGGCTTTTTCCGCCGGCATGATCGCGAGTTTTGCATTTTATGCGGCGATGTATGGCGTCTTGTTTCTCTTGCCGCAATTCCTGCAAACCACGCTCGGCTTTGGGCCGCTCAGTGCGGGCTTGCGGCTATTGCCCTGGACGGCGACGCTGTTCGTGACCGCGCCGATCGCGGGCGCCATGGTCAACAAATCAGGCGAACGGCCGCTGGTGGTGACGGGATTATTGATGCAGGCGATCGGCCTCGGCTGGATCGCGATAACAGCCTCGCCTGAAATTGCCTATTCCAGCCTGGTTGCGCCATTGGTGCTCGCAGGCGTCGGCGTCTCGATGGCGATGCCGGCTGCGCAAAATGCGATTCTAAGCTCGGTCGCGGTGACCGAGATGGGCAAAGCGTCCGGCGTCTTCAACATGGGACGCTTTCTCGGCGGCGCCTTCGGCATTGCCGCATTGGTCGCGGTATTTTCCGGCAACGGGTCGGTCCATTCGCCCGCGGCATTCAGCTCAGGCTTTGCAGCGGCGATGATGCTGGCGGCGGCGCTTTCGCTGCTCGGGGCCATTGCCGGCTTGTGGTTGCCGGCGCGCGACCGCGTGGCCCTTGCACAGGTCCCGCGGAGCGCATGACGGTCTTGGATAGGGACCTCCAAACGCTTACATGAATCGAAGCTGAGGATCTGAAACCGAAGGCTTCGACATGACGACCGAACCCACGCAACCAGCCGAGCCCCTTCGCGTGGTGATCGTCGGCGCCGGTTTTGGTGGATTGGAAGCAACCTTTGGGCTCGCGGGCGCGCCGGTCGCAATCACGCTGGTCGACCGGCGCAATCATCACCTGTTCCAGCCGCTATTGTATCAGGTTGCGACTGCATCGCTGGCCACGTCAGAGATCGCCTGGCCGATCCGCTATCTCTTGCGCGACCGTCCGGAGGTGACGACCTTGTTCGCCACCGTCAGTGGCGTCGATGCGCAAGCCAAGTGCGTGCTGCTCGATGATGGCGACGCGATACCGTACGACACGCTGGTTCTCGCCACCGGCGCGCGCCACGCCTATTTCGGCCATGACGAATGGGAGCCGTTCGCGCCGGGCCTGAAAACGCTGGAAGACGCCACCACGCTGCGGCGGCGCATCCTGGTCGCGTTCGAGCGCGCCGAGCGCGAGACCGATCCAGAGCGGCGCGCGGCGCTTTTGACGTTTGTCATCGTCGGCGCGGGACCTACTGGCGTCGAACTCGCCGGCACCATCGCCGAACTCGCGCACGACACGCTGGCGCCCGACTTCCGCAACATCGATACCCACAAGGCACGCGTCGTTCTCATCGAGGCGGGGCCGCGAGTGCTGGCAGGCTTTGCCGACGAGCTTTCCGCATATGCGCAGCGTTCGCTGGAAAGCTTCGGCGTGGAAGTCGTATTGGGAAAGGCCGTTACCGACTGCAACGCCGACGGCGTCGTCTACGGCGGCGAGCGGCTGCAAGCCAAAACCCTGATCTGGGCCGCCGGCGTGCGCGCTTCGCCCGCCGCCGAATGGTTGTCAGCCGCGGCCGACCGCGCCGGCCGCCTGCAAGTCGAGCCCGATCTCAGCATTCCCGGTCATCCCGAGATTTTCGCGATCGGCGATACCATTGTGATCGCGGGCCCGGATGGTAAGCCGGTGCCGGGCATTGCGCCTGCGGCCAAGCAACAAGGCCGCTATGTCGCCGACTTGATAAAGGCGCGGTTGCGCGGCGGTGTCTCCGCGCCGTTCCGCTACAAGCATGCCGGCAGCCTGGCGCAGATCGGCAAGCGCAAGGCGGTGATCGATTTCGGGCGCGTCAGACTGCGCGGCGCGATTGCATGGTGGATATGGGGCATCGCCCACATCTATTTTCTGATCGGCCTGCGCAACCGGCTTAGCGTCGCCTTGAGCTGGCTCTGGGTCTATGCGCGCGATCAGCGCGCGGCGCGGCTGATCACGCAGGGCAGCAGCAAGGTGGTCGGCTGAGCAGGCCTGCCCCGCACGATGGCCCTGCTCATAAAATGAGCAAACGTGATTGACGCGGCCCAATCACGCCAGCAAAATAGCGATCAAGCGCTTGATAATACGAGTTGATTTTCTTAAATCCCTCCTGCAATTCCGTTGTACACATGGCACACCGCTTGCTTCGATCATGAGAGAAATCCGCCTCCCCGGAGCACAATCAAACATGGCGACCCTCGGCTTCCGTTTCGCACCCGGAGACGCTGCTTTGCCGCACCTATCGATGCAGCCCATGTCTGATCGGGCAATCTTTGATCGGGGCTGCGCGTGACTGAAACCGTCGCAGCGATTGTCGCCGCCCATCGCGCCGGCACCGTGTCGCCCGCCGAAACCGTCGCGCGCAGTTTTAAGCGCATTCGCGATCACAACGATCCCGCGATCTTCATTAGCCTGCGCGATGAAAAACAGGCGATCGCGGAAGCCGAGGCGCTGAGCGCGAAAGATCCTGCCCAACTACCGCTGTATGGCGTGCCCATCGGCGTGAAGGACAACATTGACGCCTTGGGTTTGCCGACCACCGCCGCCTGCCCGGCGTTTTCCTATGTGCCATCGCATGATGCGACCGCGGTGGCGCGGCTGCGCGCGGCCGGCGCCGTCGTGATCGGCAAGACCAATCTCGACCAATTCGCCACCGGCCTGGTCGGCGTGCGCTCGCCCTACGGCATCCCCAAAAATCCCCTGCGCGGCGATTTGCTTCCGGGCGGGTCGAGTTCGGGATCGGGGATCGCGGTTTCGGCCGGGCTGGTGCCGCTGGCGCTCGGCACCGACACCGCGGGCTCCGGCCGCGTGCCGGCGATGCTCAACAACATCGTCGGGCTGAAGCCGAGCCTGGGGCTGATCTCGACCGCGGGCCTGGTGCCGGCATGCCGGACGCTGGATTGCGTGTCGGTGTTTTCGTTGACCGTCGACGACGCCATGACGGCGCTGGCCGCGATGGCCGGTCCCGACGGCGCCGATCCCTATTCGCGCAACCGGCCGCTTAAGGAGCTGACGCCGTTTCCGGCCAATCTCAGGCTCGGCATTCCCCGCAGCGGGCAATTGATCTTCTTCGGCGACAAGGCGTCGGAGAAGGCCTACGGCGAAGCGCTCAAGCGCTGGACCGCGCTCGGCGCCACGCTAGTCGAGTTCGATCTCGAACCGTATTATGAGACGGCGCGGCTGCTCTATGAGGGGCCATGGGTCGCGGAGCGATATCTCGTGATCCGCAACCTCTTGGCATCATCGCCGGAGGCGATCCATCCGGTGACCCGCGAGATCATCATCGCGGGACAGCGGCTTTCCGCCGCGGACACGTTTGCCGCGCTTTATCGATTGCAGGCGTTGCGCAAGATAGCCGAGCGTACCTTCGCTCATATCGACGCGCTTGTGCTGCCGACCGCGCCGACCGTGTACACAACCGCGCAGGTGCTCGCCAATCCGCTCGAGCTCAACTCCAGGCTCGGCACCTACACCAATTTTGTCAATCTGCTCGACCTCTGCGGCCTCGCGTTGCCGGCGTCGATGCGCTCCGATGGCATTCCATTCGGCATCACGCTATTGGCGCCCGCCGGCTATGACGCGCAACTCGCCAGCATCGGCCGGGTCTTTCATGCCGACACCAAGCTAACGATGGGCGCGAAGGGCCTCGCGCAGCCACAGCTTGCGGCCTTGCCGATCAACACGAACTCTGAGGAGATCCCAATCGCCGTGGTCGGCGCGCATCTTTCGGGCATGGCGCTCAACGGCGAATTGAGGGAGTTCGGCGGCCGCTTGCTGGAGGCAGCCGCCACCGCGCCGGACTACAAGCTCTATGCGCTGGACACCACACCGCCAAAGCCCGGCATGCTGCGCGTGCAGTCGGGCACGGGATCGTCGATCGAACTGGAAATCTGGGCGTTGCCGGCGGCAGCGTTCGGAAAATTCGTTGCCGCGATCCCGCCCCCGCTGTCGATCGGCACCATCCGTCTTGCCGACGGCCGCGGCGTCAAAGGTTTTCTGGTCGAAGCCGCCGACGTCAACGGCGCCCGCGACATCTCCGCCTTCTCAGGCTGGCGCGCGTTTGTGGCCGAAGCCGCGGCGGGGTAGCTCCACCCCGTCGTCCCTGCGAAAGCAGGGACCCATAACCACCGATCTTCATTTTGCGAAGAGCTGGGGCGCCAGCGTCCAACCACGAACATTTGTGGTTATGGGTCCCCGCGACGGCCGTAGGCATCAAGGCGCTTCGTGGCCCACCGCGTAGATCTCGTATTCGTCGCGCACCAGTTCGATATGCGCGCGCATCGCGTTGGCCGCGCCGGCCTTGTCGCCGCGCAAAATCGCCACCACCACGCGGTCGTGCTCGGCGTGGGATTTTGCCAGCCGGCCGAGATTGCGGAATTGGGCGCGGCGGAACGGCTGTACCCGCACCCGCGTCGCCAGCGTAATTTCGGCGATATAGGTGTTTTGCGAGCCGGCATAAATCGTGTTGTGAAAGCGTTCATTGACCTCGTGAAAGCGGTCCGGATTGCCGGCATAGCTCAAGACGCGGAGTTCTTCATGAACCGCTTCCAGCCGATGGCGGTCCGCGGGCATCATTCGCTCCGCGGCAAGGCTTGCGCATAACGCTTCCAACTCCCCCATGGCCTCGAACATCCCGGTCAATCGTTCGATCGAGGGCCGCGCCACTACCGCGCCGCGATGCGCCCGCGCATCGACCAGGCCCGAGGCCACGAGCTGGCGCAGCGCCTCGCGGACCGGCGTGCGCGAAACGTTAAAGCGCCGTGCGACGTCGGTCTCGTCGAGCGCAGAGCCCGGCGGCAGCGCGCCGCGCACGATTTCGTCGGCGAGTTGCAAACGCAATTCTTCGGCCCGCGTGATCTTGTCCGGATAGGGTGAGGCGCGGTCTACCCGGCGAACCACCGGCTCAGCCTTGGCGGCTGGGGGTTGGGGAGCGCCGGTCGGAAGATCGTCAAGACTCATGTCTTCTGACCCGTCTTATTATCCGCTGACTCGGCGATGATGCTGACATGGGCGGCGACGATCCTCCAGCCCTCGGGAAAGCGCACCCATGTCTGCATCTGCCGCCCCACTTTGCCGGGCAGCGTGTCGCGATAAAAAAGTGTCGAGGCGACCGCAGTGTCGCGGCCATAGGTCGTGATCACGGTCTTTTCAGTGGTGCGGTTCAACCCGATCGGCGAGCGCGCCGCGCGAAACGCCATGATCGCCTCGTAGCCGTAGAGATTTTCGCCGACGCCATAACGCAGCGTGCGCGGATCGGCACGAAACAATTCATCGAGCACGGCGACGTCATTGCTCACCAGCGCCTTCTCGTAGCGCGCGAACTGCGCGGTCACCTCCGTGAGCACTTCGGGCAGATCGACCTGCATCTTTTAAAATCCCCTCGGCGACGGCGCGGAAGCGACGCCGGCGCGCTCGAGCGCGAACGCAACCCGCAGCGCGATATCTTCCCGCCAGGGTGCGGCGATGATCTGCACGCCGATCGGCATCGGCTGCAGCGGAACGGGAACGGCAACCACCGGCAGCCCGATGAAGGAAATCGGCTGGGTGTGGATGCCGATATTGGCGCGTACCGGCTGTTCGACGCCGTCGAGCACGAAGGTCGCCTGCCCGAGCTTTGGTGCGACGCCGGGCGTTGCCGGCGCGATGATGACGTCGACCGACTTGAACAGCTCCAGCATCTGCGCGCGATACCAGCGGCGGAATTTTTGCGCGCGGTCGACCAGCGGCGCCGGCACCATCGCGCCCGCCAGCAGGCGGTCGCGCACCGCCGGATCGAAATCGTTCGGCCGCCGGCGCAGGCGGTCAAGATGCAGCGAGGCGCCTTCTGAAGTGGTGATGACGTAAGCCGCGGCTCGGGCGCGCGCGGCCTCCGGGATTTCGACCGTTCGCGCGGCGTCGAGCGCTTTCGCAACGCGCGCCACGGCCTCAATGGCTTCGGGGAAAACGTTCTTCTGGAAATATCCGCCGGCGATCGCGATCCGCAGGCCATCGATATCCTGCGCTAATAGCGCGCTCACAGGCTCGGCCGGCCGCGTTGTGCATGCCGCATCGTCCGGGTCGGACCCCTGCATGGCGTCATAGGCCAGCGCCAGATCTTCGACGTTGCGCGCGAACGGGCCGAGATGATCAAAGCTAAAGACAAACGGAAACGATCTCGCGCGCGACAGGCGGCCATAGGTCGGCTTCAGCCCAAAGATGCCGCAAAACGACGACGGCACCCGGATCGAGCCGTTGGTGTCCGAGCCCAGCGCTATTGGCACCAGGCCGCCGCCGACCGCGCCGCCGGAGCCGCCCGACGAGCCGCCGGTCATCCGCGTCACGTCGTGCGGATTGCGCGAGGGGCCGTCATGCACGTTCTCGCCGGTGAAGTCGTAGGCGTATTCGCCCATGTTGAGCGCGCCGACCAGCACGGCGCCGGCGGCCTCCATACGCTCGATCAGGGTGGCATCGCGCGGCGCCGGCTTCAGCTCGCGGTTGATCTTCGATCCGGCGCGGGTCGGGAGCCCCTGCACGTCGAACAGGTTCTTGACCGCGAACGGCACGCCGGCGAGCGGGCCGGGATTTTTGCCGGCCGCGACCGCAGCATCGACCGCACGCGCTTTCGCCCGCGCGCGGGCCGCGGTCACGTCGGTGAAGGCGTTCAG
>DATBYN010000250.1:0-2374 GCA_036513695.1 Bradyrhizobium sp.
TAGCCAACACCCATCGCGAAGCCGCCCTGCGCCTGTCCCAGCACGACCTCGGGGACCAACGCCTGGCCGCATTCCAGCACGCTGTATGCTTTTGCGATACGCAACGCGCCGGTTCCGCGATCGATCTCGATGCGGACCACCGTGCCGCACAACGCCGTATAGGTGGGTCCGCTCCGGTTGAGGTTGGTAGGCGGAAACTTCACGTTGGAACGATCGATGCGAACAAATTTGCCCGCGCCACGGCGCACGGCGAGCGCATCGATGTCGGCCGTCCACGCCTGTCTGGCCACCGTGAAGGTCGCTTGCGACCATGCCCAGCGACTGAAGCCGTGCACCATCGCCCCGGTCACGCTATTGCGCGCATGCGCCTTTGCCGCGACCGCCGGCAAGGGCAGTGGCGCCAGTCCCGACATGACCAGTTGCCCGTCCTTCCAGCGCGCCGTCTCCCATTGGTTGGCCTTGGGATCGTTCGGCGCAATGCCCCACAATTCGAGCGCCGCTGGCCACAGACCGAAGCGGAACACGACGCGCGCGGCCTCGGCTGCCACGTGTGTCCCGACATGCGCGCCGGTCGAGGCGGCGGTAGCTGAACTGATCTCAGGCACCCAGCGCGGATTGCGCGCCGCCGCGTCCTGCGACTTCTGATTCATGGTGTAGGAGTCGCCGGAGGTCACGAGCGCCAGCGGGCCGAATGTGTCGACTTGCGCGAGCGCGATTTCGTCGGCGACGCTACCAAGATGCGCTGCGACCCGGTTGGCCGCCGCTGTCCCAATGCCGTTGCCCATCTCGACGCCGTCGCAATAGATAGCAATCCGGCCGTCGGGAGCGATTTCGACGGATCCCAACGAACAGTCCCCTCCGGTTCCGTAGTTCTTGGTGGCACACGCGACGCCGGTACCGACGAGAATTCCCGCCTGCTGTCCGCGTGCCTTCTCGTCGGCACGCTGCTTCCAGATCGGATGCTTCTCCAACTTATCCAGGATCTCCGGTGTGCGGATCGACACGCTGTAAGTGTTTCCTGCCATGGTCCGGCCGCCGGTCGCGAGCGCGTTGCGGCGCCGGAACTCGATTGGGTCGAGCGGCAGTGCCGTACAAATCTCATCGACCATCGCTTCCAGCGCGGTCATCGTCTGCAGCGTTCCGAAGCCGCGCATCGAGCCCGCGGTTACGCCGCGCGAGTGGAACGCATATGTCGTCACATCGACTTTCGGAACATAGTAGATACCGAGCGCGGTGTTGGCGCCGACGGTTGCCACACTGACCGAAAAATTGGCGAGGCCTCCGCCATCCAACGCGTGGTCAGCGGCGAATCCGACCATCTTGCCGGTGGCCCGATCGACACCTATCCGCGTGCGGATCTTGAAGGCGTGCCGCTTGATGCCCGATTGAAACTGTTCGAAGCGGTTGTTCGCGAGCCGCACCGGACGGTTCGGGAAGAACATCGCCACCAACGCGACGTAAAGCGGGAACGGCGTGTGGTCGCGTCCACCGAATCCACCGCCGCAATAGGCAAAATTGGTGTTGATGCGAGCCGGTTTGAAGGCCGTCTGGGCGTTGCCGAGCAGATATGCGAGCGCGCCCGCGGCTTCGTAGGGTGACTGCACGCTGACAACGAGCTCGAGGTTCTTGCGGCGCGCGTCGTACCAGGCAAGGCCGCTTTCCGGCTCGAGAGCCATCGGGTCGACCGACTGCGTCTCGAATTCGCGATCCAGCACCAGAAGTGCCGGATTGTTCCCTGCAAGTTCCGCGCGGATCTTTTCGCCGTAGGTCGCGGCTTCGGCATAGGCTTGTCCGGTCGGGATCGGGAGTCGCGCCCATATCGGGCGCCCGGTGTTTTCGAAACGCTCCGGACTGACCCAGCCGTTCTTGACCGGCGAGTAGACATCGGGCGCGTCGGGGGTCGGGCCGCCTACGCGCGTGAAACGAAACGCACCGTAGTTGGCCATTGTGACCGGGCCGGTTTCTTTGCCGAACTTCAGGAGAGTTGCGTCGCGCAGGGCGAGCCGCGCCTGATCGAAGGCGTCGAAATCCTCGAAGATCAACAGCGCCACCGGCTGACCCAGATAGAGCGGCGTCTTGCCCACCGGGCAAAGGAGGTCGCCGGCATAGAATTCGGGAACGCGCATGCCGGTTCGCGCGAGGTCGGCGGCGGTCACCACCACCGCAGGCTTCAACGCACCGCTCAGGCGCGAAAGGTCGAGGCCGTCGTAAACGTGCGTCGCGTCCGCTGCTCGAATGAGCATGGCATGCGACGTGGCCTGCGGCCAGTTGGGGAGATCGGCTGCACGAAAATCCGATGCGTAGAGCTTGGCTCCCGTAACCTTGGCCACGCCGTCGATGCGACCGACCCCGGTGGCGGCGGGATTCCAGCCTT
>DATBYN010000251.1:0-2640 GCA_036513695.1 Bradyrhizobium sp.
TGATGGCCTTTGTCGCCGTGGTGATGGGCACGCTCGGCAATGTGATCGGCGCGTTGGTCGCCAGCCTGCTGATGGGCGTCGCGGAGTCGCTGGGCATTCAATATGTCGGCGCCGATTCCGGATTGATTGTGGTATTCGCCCTGCTGCTGCTGACGCTCGCCTTCAAACCGACCGGCCTAGGGGGCAAAGCGCGATGACGACACTGGGCCTCAGCACGCGCAGCCTCGTCTTGCTTGCGGTCGGCATCGCGGTTCTCATTGCCTTGCCGCAGGTCGTCAAAAGCTCGTTTGCGGTCGACATCTTCATCCGGATCCTGCTGTTCTCCTTCATCGGCGTCGCCTGGAATTTGATGGGCGGATATGCAAAGCAGCTTTCGCTGGGGCATGCCGCCTATTTCGGGCTCGGCGCCTATACCTCGACCATCCTGCAGATCGATTTCGACATCTCGCCGTGGATCGGCATGATCGCCGGCGGCGTGGTCGCGATGGCCGCGAGCCTGCCGATCGGCTGGCTATGTTTTCGCCTGCGCGGCCCCTATTTTACCATCGCCACCATCGCGACCGCGCAGGCGCTGATGCTGATCTTCCTAAAATTTCGCGATCTGGCGTGGGGCGCCGAGGGCACGACCATTCCAAACCTCGGCAGCGCGCCGCTGATGATGCAGTTCGAGACCAAGGCATCCTATTACTACGTCGTGCTCGGCCTGCTCGCGCTCGGGCTTCTGATCACATGGCTGATCGAGCGATCCTGGATGGGCTATTATCTTGTCGCGATCGGCGAGGACGAGGACGCAGCGGAAGCGATCGGCGTCAACGCGCCGCGGATCAAACGCGACATCTATCTGATCAGCGCGTTTCTCACGGCGCTGGCCGGCACGTTTTATACCCAATACATCTACTTCATCGATCCGGCGACCGCGTTTTCCTTCAGCATCTCGATCGAGGCCGCGCTGGTGTCGATCGTCGGCGGCATCGGCACGTTATGGGGCCCGGTGATCGGCACCGTGTTGCTGGAAACCACCTCGACGCTGTTGCAAAGCTGGCTCGGCGGTTCGATCGGCGGCGTGCAACTTACGGTCTACAGCCTGATCCTGATGGCGGTGATCCTGTGGCGGCCGACCGGGCTGATGGGCCTGATGAACGAAGCGTATCACCGCTATATCCTCCGCAAACCGGTGCGGGCGTAGGGGCATCAGATGGCAGACGCGCTCGTCATTCGGGGTCTCTCCAAGCGGTTCGGCGGATTGCGCGCCGTGCAGGATGTCAGCTTTACCGTGAAGGAAAACGAAACGGTCGCTTTGATCGGGCCGAACGGCGCCGGCAAGACCACGAGCTTTCACCTCATCACCGGATTTCACCGGCCCGACCAGGGTTCGGTTTCGGCTTTCGGCAAGGAGATCGTGGGGCTAAAACCTCACGACATCTGCGCGCACGGGCTGGCACGAACGTTTCAGGTGGCAAAACCGTTCGGCGCCATGACCGTTCTGGCCAATGTCATGACCGGCGCGTTCCTGCGCGACCGGCATGTCGCCGCAGCGCGCGAAAAGGCGCGCGAGGCGATCGAGTTCGTCGGTCTTTCGGCCAGGGAACACACGGCAGCGAAGGACCTCACCACCATCGATCAGCGCCGGTTGGAGATGGCGCGCGCTCTCGCAACGCAGCCGCGGCTGTTGTTGCTCGACGAAGTCATGGCCGGGCTCAATCCCGCCGAGATCGATCAGGCGGTTGCGCTGGTCGGAAAGCTGTCGCAACGGGGCTTAACCATTGTCATCGTCGAACATGTGATGCGCGCGATCATGGCGGTGGCGCGCCACATCGTGGTGCTCGATCACGGCCAGAAGATCGCCGAAGGCGCGCCGAAGGAGATCGTGGAAAATCCGGAAGTGATCCGCGCTTATCTGGGCTCCTACGTGCACCCACCGACCGCGGGAGAGGGTTAAGTGCTCAAACTGGCCGGAGTGAGTGCGAGTTACGGCTCGGTGCCCGCGATTTCCGATGTCAGCATCGAAATCGGCGAAGGCGAAGCCGTCGGCCTGCTCGGCGCCAACGGAGCGGGAAAGAGCACGACGTTGCGGGTCACCTCGGGATTGGTGAAGATGACCTCGGGCACCATCATTTTTGCAGGCACCAATCTCGCGTCGCTGCCGCCGCACAAAATTCCGGAACTCGGCATCGCCCATGTGCCGGAGGGACGTCAGGTCTTCCCCGAAATGACGGTGCAGGAAAATCTCGAGATCGGCGCCTACACGCCGAAAGCCAAGGCCGAACGTGGCCGCACGCTCGAGCTCGTCTACAGCATCTTTCCGCGCCTGGCCGACCGCAAGAAGCAACTCGCCGGCACCATGAGCGGCGGCGAACAGCAGATGCTCGCGGTCGGCCGTGGCCTGATGCTCAAACCGCGGCTATTGATGCTCGACGAACCTTCGCTCGGTTTGGCTCCCGTCATGACCGACGTGACATTTGAAAAAATCGGCGAAATCCACAAGATGGGCACCGCCATCCTGCTGGTCGAGCAAAACGTCAGCCGCGCGCTCTCGCTGGTGCAGCGCGCTTACGTGCTGGAAAGCGGCAATGTGATCATGCATGGGACGAGCGCGGAGCTTGCCAACAACAAGCAGGTGCAGGCGGCGTATCTGGGGAT
>DATBYN010000252.1:0-6963 GCA_036513695.1 Bradyrhizobium sp.
GATGTGCGAAAGGCGGAGGATTGCATTCACCGGTTCCGGCTCGGCGTCGTCGCACCTTGCCTTCGACAAGATCGCGGCAAAACGCTTTGCCGAGATCGCCGGAGTGAAGGCGCCGAAAGGCGTGGCGCTGGAAGAGATCGACGCGGCGCTGGCCGAATACGGCAAGCTCATTGCCAAGCCGGCGCGCGACGGCTCGAGCTACGGCCTGATCTTTGTCAATGCGACGCAGGACCTCGCCGCCGTCCGCCGCGCGGCCGAAACCGAAGAATATGTGATTGAGCCGTTCATCGCGGGCACGGAGGCAACCTGCGGCGTGCTCGAACGGTTGGATGGTTCGGTGATCGCGCTGCCGCCGATCGAGATCATTCCGGCGGAGGGCGGGTTCGGTTTCGACTATCGGGCGAAATACCTGGCCAAAACGACCCAGGAGATATGTCCGGGACGTTTCGCGCCTGAAATCAGCGCGCAACTGATGGAGCAGGCGATGACGGCGCATCAGGCGCTGTCATGTAGCGGCTACTCCCGTTCAGACTTCATCGTTTCGCAAAACGGATTGGTCTACCTCGAAACCAATACCCTGCCGGGTCTGACCAGGGCCTCGCTCTATCCAAAGGCACTCAAGGCCCAGGGCATCGACTTTGCTGATTTCCTGCAAGACCAGATCGCGCTGGCGGTAAAGCGCACGCAGAGGTAGGGCGGATTCCGGCCGGCGGCCAAAGGGGGGCGGCCAGGGTCGTTCTCATTGGTAAAATTGCAACGATTTCCGGGCAAACTACTCAATGGGCAGATGAAAATCCTTCCAAACCGCCCCTGTTTTACACTTTGTTTACCAGGAAGTCCGAAGGTTAACGCTGGCGGCGCATGTGGCGCTTGGCTGCCGGGGCGTGAGCTGTTGCGGATTTCCGCTTTCCGCGACCGCATCGAGGGAACAGGAGGCCTCCTTTCACTTGAGGTCGAGACCAACCCGGCATGACCGAGACGTCATCTGTGCCAGATCTCGCAAGCGTTTGCGGGCACAACATTTGACGAGCTCGTGCAATGGATGGTGCAGGACGCCTCGCTCGATCGCTGAGATCGCTGGGGCCCCAAGCTGACCTGAAAGCCGCCGCCATCGGCGCGGTCGTGCTTTTGCGCGAGCGGCTGGGCGCGAGGCGCAAGCCCGCCAAACTCTCCAAGCCGCCGCTTGAGCGCGAACCGCCGCATCGATTGATCGCGTTCCTCGAACGCTATCTCCCGCCTCGTGTCGGCGTTGCCGCGACCGTCTTGATCCTGCTCGGCAGCGCGGGCTTCGGTGTCGTCAAGGGCGGCCATCTCGAGGCATTCACCGCGGCCTTGAGCGACACCCGCAATGCGATTGCCAATTCCGCCGGATTTCGGATCACCGCCGTCATCATCAACGGCCGCAAGCAATTGACCCAGGACGAGGTGCTCGCAAGCGGCGGCGTCAATGGCCGTTCCTCGCTGTTGTTCCTCGACGCCGCGACCGTGCGCGACAAGCTGAAGGCCAATCCCTGGATCGCCGACGCCACCGTGCTGAAACTTTATCCGGGCCAGCTCCAGATCGATATTGCCGAACGCTCGGCCTTCGCGCTGTGGCAGCAGGATGGCCGGCTCTCGGTGATCGCGGATGACGGCGCGGTGCTCGAGCCTTATGTTTCGCGCCGGTTCTTTTCGCTGCCGCTGGTGGTCGGCAAGGGCGCCGAAACCCGCGCGCGGGAGTTCCTGGCGCTGCTGGCGCGCTATCCGCAGGTGAACTCCGTCACCAAGGCCGCGATCTTCGTCGGCGAGCGGCGCTGGAACCTGCGGCTCAAGGACGCTCTCGACATCCGTTTGCCGGAAAACGATGTCGGCAACGCGCTGGCGAGCTTGAGCAAGCTCGACAAGGAAGAAAAACTGTTCTCGCGCGATATCGTCGCCATCGACATGCGTCTGCCGGACCGCCTGATCGTGCAATTGTCGGAAGAAGCGGCGAAAGCCCGAGAAGAATTGTTCAAGGACAAGAAGGCGAAGAAGAAGGCCGGTGATGCATGATCGGCCTTGACCGCAATCAGACGCCGAAGACGCGCCCGATGCCGCAGAAACGCACGGCGCTGGTGGCGTCCCTCGATATCGGCACCAGCAAGATTGCCTGCATGGTTGCGCGGTTGAAGCCGACACCGCCGAGCGATGCGCTGCGCGGACGCACTCATGCGGTCGAATTGATCGGCTACAGCCAGATCCAGTCGCGCGGCGTCAAGGCCGGAGCGGTCGTCGATCTCGCCGAATGCGAGCAGGCGGTGCGTCAGGCGGTGGCTGAGGCCGAGCGCATCGCCAAGGTCCGGGTCGAATCCGTGCTGCTCTCGGTTTCGGGCGGCCGGCTGCATGGTCAATTGATCGAGGCAGCCGCCGACATCAAAGGCGGCGCGGTCACCGCTGCCGACGTCAGCCGCGTCACCTCGACCGGCATGCGCCACGCCACCGGCGAGGGCCGCACCGTGCTGCATGCGCTCCCGGTCGGCTATGCGCTGGACGGCGTCAAGGGCATCCGCGATCCGCGCGGCATGGTGGCCCGGCAATTCGGCGTCGACATGAACGTCGTCACCTCGGATGCGACCGTTGCCAAGAATTTGATGCTGGTGGTCGAGCGCTGTCATCTCAATGTCGAGGCAATGGCGGCGAGCCCCTACGTAGCGGGCCTGTCGGTCCTGACCGACGACGAGGCCGATCTCGGCGCCGCCGTGGTCGAGATGGGCGCCGGCTCTACCACAATCGCGACATATTCCGGCGGACGCTTCGTCCATGCTAGCGGATTTGCGGTCGGCGGGCATCACATCACCATGGACCTTGCGCGGGGCTTGAGCGCATGCATTGCGGATGCCGAGCGAATCAAGACGTTATATGGCACCGTGCTGACCGGCGGTTCCGACGCGCGCGAGTTGATGTCCGTGCCGAGCGCCGGCGACGAGCAAGATGTTCCCCAGATCGTGTCGCACGCCACGATCGGAAACATCGTTCGGCAGCGCGCCGAGGAGATTTTTGAAATGGTCCGGGACCGGCTCGCGGATTCACCGTTTGCGGCAGAGCCGAAGGCGCGAATTGTGCTGAGCGGTGGCGCTTCGCAGCTCACCGGCGTGGCCGAACTTGGGAGCCAAATCCTCGGCCGGCCGGTGCGCATCGGCCGTCCGCTCGGCTTCGGCCGGCTGCCCAATGAAGCCAAAAGCGCGTCGTTCGCGGTTTCCACGGGCCTGTTGGTCTACCCGCAATACGCTCATCTTGAACATGTCGAACCGCGGCATACGCGGCAGCTTCGGACAGGGACTGACGGTTACTTCGGAAAAGTCGGACGATGGCTTCGCGAGGGCTTCTGATGAATCTTTTCCATCACATTCGGCTTTCACCAACTCCCGCGGCCGTCGGCCGGGGCGAACCAACGCGCGCGTAATCGAGAGGCAACCATGGCACTCAATCTTACTCCCCCAGACATCAGCGAGCTGAAGCCGCGGATTACCGTGTTCGGCGTCGGCGGAGCCGGTGGCAACGCCGTCAACAACATGATCACCGCCGGATTGCAGGGGGTCGATTTCGTCGTCGCCAATACCGATGCGCAGGCGCTCACCATGTCGAAGGCGCAGCGCATCATCCAGATGGGCACCCAGGTCACCCAGGGCTTGGGGGCCGGATCGCAGCCCGATGTCGGCGCCGCGGCGGCGCAGGAAGTCATCGACGAGATCCGCGATCACCTCTCCGGCGCCAATATGGTGTTCGTCACCGCCGGCATGGGCGGTGGCACCGGCACCGGTGCGGCACCCGTGATCGCCAGGACCGCCCGCGACCTGGGCATCCTCACGGTCGGCGTGGTGACAAAGCCATTCCACTTCGAAGGCCAGCGCCGCATGCGCACGGCGGAAGCCGGCATCAACGAACTGCACAAGGTGGTCGATACGCTTCTGATCATCCCGAACCAGAATCTGTTCCGGGTCGCCAACGAAAAGACCACCTTCGCCGACGCCTTCGCGATGGCCGACCAGGTGTTGTATTCGGGCGTCGCCTGCATCACCGACCTGATGGTCAAGGAAGGCCTGATCAACCTCGACTTCGCCGACGTTCGCGCCGTGATGCGCGAAATGGGCAAGGCGATGATGGGCACCGGCGAGGCTTCCGGCGACAAGCGCGCCCTGACCGCAGCGGAAGCTGCGATCGCCAATCCGCTGATCGATGACAGCTCGATGAAGGGCGCGCGCGGCCTGTTGATCTCGATCACCGGCGGCAAGGACCTGACGCTGTTCGAGGTCGACGAAGCCGCAACACGGATTCGCGAAGAGGTCGATCAGGACGCCAACATCATCGTCGGCGCCACCTTCGACGAGAGCCTCGATGGCCTGATCCGCGTTTCCGTCGTCGCCACCGGCATCGAGCAGGCGTTGATCTCGCGCAACGTCAGCGCGCCGGCTGCGCCCGTCACCAACGCCGCGGCCCCCACGCCGGACAGCCGCCTGGCCGACCTGACCGCGCGGCTCCGCGCCGATAATGCCCGTCTCGCCGAGCGTGCCCAGAAGCTGGAGACGTCAAGCCCGGCCCCGGCGGCACCGCCTGCGCCGTCGCGCGCCGCGAGCAGCGTCGAACGCGCCGCATTGGCGGCGATCGCCGCGGCGGTTGCGCCTGATGTGCCGCAGCAGGCCTCATCGGCCCCGCTGCAGCCCGCCTCCTATGGCGACGTCACGGTGCGGCCGATTGCGCAGAAGCCGTCATTGTTCCCGGACCACCATGAGGTCGCGCGCGTCGAGGTGCAGGAACCGGCGACGCCCGAGACGTTCATCCCGCAAGCCGCAGAGCGCCCGCCGACCCGGGCGCCCCGGATGCCGAAATTCGAAGATCTGCCGATGCCGGCGCAGAACGAGATCCGCCAGGCCCGCGGCGAGGTCGAAGAGGAGCATCCGCAGAAAACCCGGATGTCGCTATTGCAGCGCCTCGCCAATGTCGGCCTCGGCCGTCGCGACGAAGAGACCGAGCCGCCGATCGCGGCCCGCGCCTCCGGTCCGGCGATGCCCTCGATGCCGCCGCTGCCGGAGCGCAAGACTCAGCGCACCGTCGCCCAGCAGATCGCGGCCAGCGAGCCGGTATCGGAGTATGCCCGCCGGCCCGCGCCGCAAGGGTTGGACGCGCATGGGCGTCCGGCACCTGTTGCCGCAACGCCACAGGGCGACGATCATTTAGACATTCCGGCCTTCCTGCGCCGCCAGGCCACCTAACGTTTGTTACAATTCAGACGACGAAAAAGACCCCGGCTGGGCAAGCCGGGGTCTTTGTCTTTTGGGCCGGGAATGGTCGCGGGGCCTTTCCCAAGCAACTGATATTAAATGATTAATTATGTATTTCGTGGTGGGATAGGGTTACTGAAGCCGCTCCCAACCGCGGCGTAATTTGGGTAACCTTTGGTGCGAATACGGCAGAGTTGGGGTAACAATTGGTAAAAAAGCGTGAGTTGGCGCGCTTTGAGGCGCTGACTATTGTCTGCCGTGACTTGGGGATACTTGAGACGAATCGGCGCGTGCAATGCAAACGGGTCGTTTCAGTCTTTAAAGTAAGTCGGTAGTGGGCGGTTGGAATGAAATTTAGCCGGCAGACAACGCTTCGGTCGCAAGCCACCGTGACGGGCGTCGGCGTACATTCTGGTTTACCGGTTAGCTTGACGATTGGACCTGCATCCGTGGATGCGGGTTTTATTTTTGTGCGCAGCGGCCTTGATGGCTGCGACCGTGAGGTCCGCGCGTCAGCTGAGTCCGTGATCTCCACCGAGTTCGCAACCGTCCTTGGCGACCGCGAAGGTCCGCTGGTTTCCACCGCCGAACATGTCCTTGCTGCACTGCGGGGCATGGGCGTCGACAATGCCACCATCGAGGTCGATGGTCCGGAAGTCCCGATCATGGACGGCAGTGCGGCGGCCTTCGTCGCCGCAATCGATCAGGCAGGTATTCTCACCCAGTCCGCCTCGCGCCGCTTCATCCAGGTGTTGAAGCCGGTGCAGGTGACGATGGGCGATTCGTTCGGCGAATTGCGGCCCCATGCGGCCGGCTTCCGCGCCGAACTCGAAATTGATTTCGCCAATCCGGTGATCGGCCGCCAGAGCTATGTGCTCGATCTCAGCCCTGAACGGTTCCGTCGGGAGATTTCCCGCGCCCGCACCTTCGGCTGCATGAACGACGTCGCGCGGCTGTGGAGCGCCGGCTTTGCGCTCGGCGCCTCGTTCGAGAATTCGGTGGTGTTCGACGAAACCCGCCTGCTCAACTCCGAAGGGCTGCGCTACAGCGATGAATGTGCGCGCCACAAGGTTCTGGACGTGATCGGCGATCTCGCGCTCGCGGGTCTGCCCTTGCTCGGCGCCTTCCGCTCGGTGCGCGGCGGCCACAAGCTCAACCACGCCGTTCTGACCGCCTTGATGGCCGATCGCAGCGCCTGGCGGGTGATCGAATCCGAGACCGCGCGGCGCTCGCGGGTGCCGGCCGAAGCCGGCAGCGGGATGGTGGGCGGTCTGATCGCCCCGGCTTACAGCCCCGAAATCTCCTGAGTTTCGTCTTCGAAATCTCCTGAGTTTTTGTTGTCTAACGCGCTGAGCGTCTCATGACCGTCTTCGGCCTGTCCTGAGCGTCCCTTGGCGCCGGCCCAAACCCGTCCGAGCCTCGATTTACCGTAGTAACCCTGATCGGCCATGATCGGTCCGGACCGCCTTAATCCGGGCGAAATGCCTGCGTATCCGGTTGGTTAACGGACTTATTTCGGCTACACAGACCCGGGTTGCAAGGCAGGCGACACGGGCGGCAATCATTGCGGCCATCACCACGCCCAGGGGCGCGCGGCGCTGCCGCCACCGCATCAGCGTCGGGTTTTTAAGATTTGCGTCAGGTCTCAAAATTCATGTCGGCACAGCGTATGACGCTCGAACTGCGCAAGAGATCGGCCAGCTTAAGTCGCGACCGGCTCGGCCGT
>DATBYN010000253.1:0-4078 GCA_036513695.1 Bradyrhizobium sp.
GACCGCACCCATATAGACCACGCAGTCGAGCCCGAACCGTGCGCACAACGTCGCAGTGGCGACGCCATGCTGGCCGGCCCCGGTCTCGGCGATGATGCGCTGCTTGCCCATCCGCCGCGCCACCATGATCTGGCCGAGCACGTTGTTGACCTTGTGCGAGCCGGTGTGGTTCAGCTCCTCGCGCTTGAAATAGATTTTGGCGCCGCCGAGATGTTTTGTCAGAGGTTCGGCGAGATAGAGTGGCGACGGCCGGCCGACATAGTCTTTCAGGTAGCCGTTCATTTCTGCCTGGAACGCCGGGTCGGCCTTGGCGTCGGCGTAAGCCTTCTCCAGATCGAGGATCAGCGGCATCAGCGTTTCCGCGACAAAGCGGCCACCGAAAATGCCGAAATGCCCGCGCTCGTCCGGACCGCTGCGGAAGGAATTTCGCAAATTTTGATTCATCGAGCCATCAACTCTTGTTGCCGCGCAGCGCTGCCTCTGCTCCCTCGCCCCGCACTTGCGGGGTCGAGACGAGCGAAGCTCGCTCTTGGAGGGTTGGGGTGAGGGGCTGTTTCCCCGAATTCGGTGACAGACTTGAATGCGGTGACTCCCCCTCCCCCGGATCGCAAGAGCGATCCGACCTCTCCCCGTAAACGGGGCGAGGTGAAGTAAGATCAGCGGCGCGCGCGGCGCGGATAAACTCGCGGATCATCTCGGGATCCTTGACGCCGGGCGTGCGCTCGACGCCGGAGGAAACATCGACGCCGCCGGCGCGCGTGACGCGAACCGCCTCGGCGAGATTTTGGGCATTGAGTCCACCCGAGACCATGAACGGCAATTTGAGATCGAGATTTTCCAGGACATGCCAGTCGAACACCGCGCCGAGACCGCCGGGACGGGTGGCTTCCTTCGGCGCGCGGCCGTCGAACAGGATGCGGTCGGCGACCGCAGCATAGCCGGGCAACGCTGCGAGATCGGCCGAGGTTTCGACCGGCATCGCCTTCATCACGGGCAATCCGAATTTCTGCTTGATGTCGCGCAGCCGCGCCACGGTCTCGCGGCCGTGCAACTGCAAAATATCCGGCTGCAGCGCCTCGACGATATTGGCTAGCGTCGCGTCGTCGGCATCAACCGTGAGCGCTACCTTTACCGCACGGCGTTTTGCGTGCTTGCCCAGCTCGCGCGCGGTCTCGAGGCTGAGATGCCGCGGCGACGGCGGAAAAAATACAAATCCCACCATGTCCGCGCCGGCATCCAGCGCGACGTCGAGCGTCTCGCGCGTGGACAGGCCGCAAATTTTGACGATCAGGGGCATGGTTCAGGGCACAGGTCAGGACGGCGGTAAAAGCCGAAAAAAGCGGTTCGTTTGCGCCCGCGTTCTACAACGTCGCGCCCTGCTTGTCTCGCCCACTGGGTCCATAAAAGCCCCCCGGCTGCGGGGCGGGAAGGCGCTGCGGGTCGTAGCGCGAGGCCGGGGCTGCGGCGCGCAGATCGGCCAGTTGGGAGCGCGCCTGCCGCGCATCGGCCTCGTGCCGGCGGGCCGCGCGCCGCCAGCGGCGCTGCCGGAACCAGGTCGCGGAGCCGCCCGCCACCACACCCAGGATCGCGACCGCGATGATCAGCACGAACAGCGGCAGCCTGACCGAGACCGACGGATCGGCGGAGTTGAACGGATCGAACGACACCGTGACAAGATGACGATTGGCGACCGCGAAAACGACGAAGATCAACCCCAGCGGAATCAGGACGAGGCCGGTGAAAAGTTTTCGCATGACCATCTCTCGCGTTGATGGAGGCCGGCGTTCGCGTCTGCCGCCAACAGCACCTCGGGCTGATCCTTGACGCCTACGCGCCCGCGTCGGGTGACGACCCGTTGTCGCGGTTCAGACGTTCGCGCATTTCCTTGCCGGTCTTGAAGAACGGCACGCTCTTCTGATCGACCGGGACATGCGCACCGGTGCGCGGGTTGCGGCCGGCACGGGCCGGGCGGTGTTTTACCGAAAATGCGCCAAAACCGCGCAGCTCGACACGATCCCCGCGCGCCAAGGCGGCGACGATCTCATCGAGAATCGCATTGACGATGTTCTCGACATCCCGCTGGTAAAGGTGCGGGTTGTGCTCGGCGATGCGCTGAACAAGTTCGGATTTGATCATCGAGACAGGGACCCGGGAAGGTGCGGATATCCATTTCCGTGAAAATGCGTTGAACTGTCAAGACGCTAAATGAATATTGCGCCGCGCGAAAACGCGTGACAATCGGCCGGATTGGGGATTGTGACAGTACCCGCCAAGCGGGAACAACAGACGGAAACCGGACTTAGGCGGTTCAATTGGTCCCCGCCGGCTGCCACAACGCCAGCATGCCGTCCAAGCCCAAGCGATCAACCGCCTGCGCCACACCGGCCTGCTCGACTCGCCGCGCGATCGCGCCAAAGCCAAGCGCGTCCAGCGTAATCGAGGCCGCCGTTCGCAGAAAAGTAAGATCGCCGAACCGCGGCGACAATTTATACTCGCGCACCGGCAGATCGGCCTTGACGCCCTTCTCGGCCACCAGCCACGCCACAGCGGTTTTCTCGTCGCCGATCTGATCGACCAGTTTCAAATCGACTGCTTGATGTCCGGTGAAGACCCGCCCGTCCGCGACCGTTTCGAGCAACGCGTCGTCCATGCCGCGCCGCGCCTTCACGAGGCCGCGGAACCAGGCGTAGGAATCCTTCACCAGCGAATCCAGCGCGGCGCGCGCTTCCGGACTGGTCGGCTCAAAGCCGTTGGGAGCGGCCTTGAGCGGCGAGGATTTCACTTCTTCGACCTTGACGCCGACGGTTTTAAGCAAATCGGAAAAATTCGGAAACTGAAACAACACGCCGATCGAACCGACCAGCGAGGTTTGCTGCGCGACGATGTGGTCGGCCGCAATCGCGGTGATGTAGCCGCCTGATGCGGCGAGGCCCTCGACCACCACGACCAGCGGCTTCTTCGCCTTCAGCCGCATCAGCGAGTCGTAAAGCTGTTCGGAGCCAGCAGTGGTGCCGCCGGGAGAATTGATGTGCACGACGACGGCTGCGGCGTTGGATTTTTCCAGCCGTTCCAGCGCCTCGACGCGATCATGGTCGCTGCGGATCAGGCCTTCGATATTGACCCGCGCGATCGAGCCCGAGGTCGCAAACGCATTGCGACCGCCCGGCGTCGCCACCACGCCGATAGTGGCGATCGCGGCAATCGCGGCCAGAGCTGCGACCACGCGCCAAAAGGTCAGCTTGCGGCGGATCCTGCGGCGATCGACGATCACATCTGAATCAAGCGACATCGAAAATCTCCTAAAGGAAGCTGTTCTTGAGGGGATCGCACGGTCTTCTCTGCACAGCACTAACATGCCGTGTCCCAATTACATCAATTGCGATGCAATATGAAGAAAACAAGGCCCGTCTCGTCGTCCCGACGAACGCCGGGACCCATAATCACAGGCTTCAGTTATAGCGCGAAAGCCGTCGGACAGCATCTCTCAAAACGAGCGCCGCGGCGTATGGGTCCCGGGCTTCGCCGGGACGACGGCAACAAAAAGACCCCGGTCGAAACCGAGGCCTGATTGTTTGAGATAGCCGTCGCTTACTTGTCGGTGCGTTGCTTGAGCGCGGTGCCCAAAATGTCGCCCAGCGTTGCGCCCGAATCGGAGGAGCCGTACTGCGCGATGGCTTCCTTCTCTTCGGCGACTTCCAGCGCCTTGATCGAGACCTGCACCTTGCGGGCCTTTTTGTCGAACTGGATCACGCGCGCATCGACCTTTTCGCCCACCGCAAAACGTTCGGAGCGCTGGTCGTTGCGATCGCGCGCGAGTTCCGAGCGCTTGATGAAGGTGGTGAAGTCGGTGCCTGAGATCTTGACCTCAATGCCGCCTTCCTTGACCTCGAGCACTTCGCAGGTCACCACCGCGCCCTTCTTGACGTCGCCGGGTTCGGCGAACGGATCACCCTCGAGCTGCTTGACCCCGAGCGAGATGCGCTCCTTTTCGACATCGACGTCGAGCACCACGGCTTTCACCATGTCGCCCTTCTTGAAGTTGTCGATCACCTGCTCGCCCGGAAGCTTCCAGTCGAGA
>DATBYN010000254.1:0-9589 GCA_036513695.1 Bradyrhizobium sp.
GCAGCGCATTGGCCTCGTCTGGGCTGGTAACCCGCACCACCGCAACGATCGCAACCGCTCCATTCAGCCAGCCCAGCTCGCACCGCTTGTTGAGGGATCACTTTTCGGTACGAACAGCCGGCAATTCTTCAGCCTGCAGGTTGGCGCGGCTGCCACCGGCATCTCGGTCTTCCCTGCCGGGTCCATCACGGACCTCTCGCCCTTCCTCCATGACTTCGCTGAAACCGCCGCAGCGCTTACGGCGCTCGACCTCATTATTACCGTCGATACCTCTGTTGCACATCTTGCCGGCGCACTGGGTAGGCCGGTTGAGCTCTTGTTGCCGTATGCTCCCGACTGGCGCTGGATGCTCGATCGTTCAGATAGCCCCTGGTACCCGACCATGCGAATTCATCGTCAGAAAATTCCGGGCGACTGGGCCGGGGTGATCTCCGGCCTTGCGGCCGAGTTTCGTTGATCAAGGGGTGCCCTGGGGTTGATCATGGGGTGCCCTGGGACGGATTCACCCGATCGCGAAACGCTTCCACCATCAGGGGGTTAAGCCCGAGCTCGTTGAGCGCCTCGCGGGCGCGGGCGTTGTCCTTGGCGCGTCCGGCGAGGCGGTGGCCGCTCAAGCGGTCGGGCAGCGCCGTCAGTAGCGCGCCCTGTCCGAGCCGTTTCGCCCATTCCTGCAGATCCCCTGACAAGAAGCGGTAACCGCCAACCGCCATCACGCCGGAGGGCGGCGCGGTAATGTTGATCGCGCCGGTCGAACGGTCGTGCCGCGCGGCATATTCAGTATCGACGTAATCGCGCGGCGGCTGCGCCACCAGAGAATCGTTCGGGACCAGAGCCGGTGCGTAAGCGGCAGGCGTCACCATCGGCCCGCGCAGCCCCAGCGTTCCCTTCGGTGTCAGCAGGATTTCACCTGCGATCGACGAACCCGGGACATTGCGCGGCGCGCCATGCGGTCCCGGCAGGATCGGCAGCGGTGCGCCGTCATCGCCGCGGCGGGCGCTGAACAGCCCGGCCTCGCCGAACAGATAAACGTCGGTCAGCGTCGCCTGCTCGCTTGTCCAGTGCGGACTGGAGGCGACCTGTTCCGGCGCCCGCCAAAGCGCGATCACATTGCGCAAGGTGGGGAGACGCGACGCCATCTCGATCTCGCTCAGCCGCAGCGCCAATTGCGCGGGGGCAATCAGCGTCTGGCAACCATGCTCGTTGATCTGCTGCTCCAGCACATCGCCGTCGAACGGATGATGCAGCGCCAGCGCTCCGCCGGACAATAGCCAAACGACCAGCGATGAGGTCAGGCCCGCGAACGACGACGGCGCGAAGGCCGACATCAACGTCGTGCCTTGGGGCACGTCGCTTTCCAGCGACAACGCGAGGCCGCCGGCAATCAGGCCCAGATGAGTACGCGGGACCGGGCGAAAACCATCGACGGTCACGTCGAAGGAAATCATCGCGGCCTTGCGGCCATCATGAACGACGGCGCGCGTGGTGGTCGACTGGCCTTCGAGGACGAGGTCGAGCGAAGCCATGCCTTCCGGCAGATCGTTGCCGAAGCCGCAGACATGGCGGATCGAAAACGCTTCGGCCGCGGCATTCATGGCCAAATCGGCATGGCTGACGCCGTCGATCTTGCTGGTGGTCACGATCGCCCGCGCGCCGGTGCGATTAAGCGCGACCGTCAATTCCGCCTGCCGCCACAGCAGCGGGAGCAGGGCGACGACCAGGCCGGCGCGATGCGCGGCCAGCACCGTCAGCATGAATTCGATGGTGTTCGGCAGTTGAACCGCGATCACGGAATTGTTCGGTAATCCCGATTCGATGAAATGTGCCGCCAGAGCCGTGATCGCCCGATCGGCCTCGGCAAAGCTCAGCCGTTTGGGCAACTGCCCGGTGATGCGCGGCTTGTTGAGGGGATCGAGCAGCGCCCAGCCATCCGGCTTTCGCGCCAGGACCCGTCGAAACAATCCGTCAAGCGTCGGCGATGCGTTGGTCTGGATCACGGGATTACTTTGCTTGCGGGTTTGGCTTGGGTTGGGCTTCCTGCTTCTGCCACCAGGTTTCCGGGAGGTATCCCGTCAACGCGGTGGCACCCGGCCGTTCTATCCGATTCCAGCGCGCGATCCATTGCTCTTGCACTGAAAACACCGGGATAGCGTAGAAGCCCGACATCAGGACGCGGTCGAGCGCCCGCACCGCGGAGACGAAGGCGGGGCGCTCGCGCGCCTCCAGGATGGCCGCGATCAGGGCGTCGATGGCGGGGTCTTTCGCGCCCATATAGTTTCGCGTGCCCTGGATGTCGGCGGCTGCACTTCCCCAATAGAACGACTGCTCGTTGCCCGGCGACAGCGATTGATCCCAGCGGTTCTGGATCATATCGAAATCGTAACCGAGCCGGCGCTGGTCGAATTGCACGGCGTCGACCGCGCGCACCGAGGCTTCGATGCCGGCGCGCTTCAGGTCGCGCACATAGGCGAGCGCGATCCGTTCCTGGTCGCGTGTCGTCACCAGGATTTCGAAGGTGAGGGGGGCCTTGGTCGAACGCTGCCGCAACACTGTGCCTTCGAGATCGTAGCCGGCCTCCGACAACAGCGTCAGCGCGCCGCGCAGCGTCGTGCGGTCGCGGCCCGTGCCGTCGCTAACCGGCAGGCGGTAGCTGCCATCGAGAATGTCGCCCGGGATCCGCGATGCGAACCGTTTTAGGAGCTCGCGCTCGCGGTCATCGGCGGCATTGCCGTAGGCGGATAATTCGGAGCCCGCGAAATAGCTCGGTGAGCGGCCATAGAGGCCGAAGAAGTAATTGCGGTTGATCCATTCGAAATCGAACAACAGCGTCAGGGCCTGGCGCACGCGGATATCGGAAAATACCGGACGGCGCGTGTTGAACACCAAAAACTCAGACGGCTGCGGCATCCCGGTCTTGATGGTATCGCGGATCACCTCGCCATTGCGGGCGGCTGGAAAGTCATACCCGTCGTGCCAGCGCAGCGGTTCAGTCTCGACGCGAAAGTCATAGAGGCCGCGTTTGAAAGCTTCGAACTGGCCGTTGGCCTCGCGATAGAAATCGAGCCTGATCTCGTCAAAATTCCAGAGGCCCTTGTTGACCGGCAGGTCGCGGCCCCAATAGTCGGGATTGCGCGTCAGCGTCACGCTGGCGCCGGGTTTCACCGCGCTGACGCGGTAGGGGCCGGAACCGACCGGCCCGGTCATTGACGTTTCCTCGAAGGTTGCGACGTCGACGGCGTGTTTGGGCAATACCGGCATCAGGCCGAGGATCAGCGGCAATTCGCGATCGTTCACCCCAGTGAGATCGAACCGTATGGTGAGCGGGTCGGGCGCCTCGGCCGTTACGACTTTGGCATAATACTGGCGGTGGTTGGGGCGTCCGTGGTCGCGCAGCAGGGCCCAGGAAAACAGCACATCCTCGGCGGTCACCGGTTGGCCGTCCGAGAAGCGCGCATTGGGATCGAGTTGGAAGGTGACGTAGCTCCTCGTGTCGTCGGTCTCCACGCTCTTCGCCAACAGGCCATAGAGCGTAAAAGCCTCGTCATTGCCGCGAGCCATCAGGCTCTCGACCACAAAGCCCCTGATTTGCTGCACCGCGAGGCCCCTGACGATCAACGGGTTGAGGCTATCGAAGGTACCCAAAATGCCCTGCACCAGCCGGCCGCCTTTCGGCGCATCCGGATTCGCATAGGGCATGTGGGTAAAACCGGCCGGCAGAGCGGGCGCGCCATGCATGGCGATGGCGTAGCTTTGGTCCGCCCTCACGGCGCTAGCGCCCAATGCCAGCAAGATGCCGACCGCGAGGGCGGCGCGGCCTAGAAATCGAATGCAATTGGGTTTTGGAACGCGCAACAGACCACGCCGGTTTGATTCGGGGTTATTCGCCACCGAGTATTAACATGGTCGTCGGCATCCGGCGGCGGCGCACATCAAACATGCTTGTTGGCATTGATCTTTCCATCCGCCGCTGTATGAAGGCGTCCAATTGACCAAGACGCCGAGGCCTGTCACTTAACCGCCTCAATTCGCCAGGAGACAGCCGCCCAAACGGCTAGCTATTCGGCGCCTGCAACGATTTCGGGCGCTTCCGTTCAGAAAGGGTTTTCCGTAATGAATTTCCGTATCTTGGCCGCGCCGGTCCGGCCGCGTGGGCAGGTTTTCGCCTTGCTGGCGGCGACCACACTGGCGGCTTCATTGCTGGCCCCCGAAGTGAACGCCCAGACGGCGGCGCCTGCGCCCGCCGCACCGAAAGCCAAGGGGAAGGCAGCCCCCAAAGCTGCGCCCGCAGCGCCCGCGCCGACGGCCCAGCAGCAGACACCCCCGCCTGCGGCCGGTGCTCCCGCTGGCGCCCCCCCGGCGGGCGGCGGTCCCGCGGCGGCGGGCGGTCAGCCCCAAGACCAGCAGGTCCAGCTGATCTATGCGCCGTGGACCAAATTCTGCCTCAAGGGCCAGGACGCTAACGCCAAGCAGGTTTGCTTTACCGGCAAGGATGGCCGCATCGAGTCCGGCCAGCCCGTCATCGCTGCCGTCATCATCGAGCCGGAAGGCGAGCCGAAGAAGATCCTGCGCGTGACCCTGCCGCTCGGCATGCAGCTGGTTCATGGAACCCGCGTCATCGTCGACAACAACCCGCCGATGCAGAGCGCCTTTGTGATCTGCTTCCAAAATGGCTGCATGTCGGACTACGAGGTGACCCCGGAACTGCTCGTCAACATGAAGAAGGGGCAGAACCTGGTGGTGCAGGCGATCAACTCCAACGGCGCGCCGCTGACGCTGCCGCTGCCGCTCGCTGAATTCGCGAAGGCCTATGACGGTCCGCCGACCGATCCGAAGCAGTTCGAAGAGACCCAGAAGAAGCTGCAGGAAGAGCTGCAGAAACGCGCCGAGGAAGCGCGCAAGAAGCTCGAGGCCACCCAGCCTTCGCCGACGGCCGCCGCTCCAGCCCCTGCCGCGAAGTAGGACGGCCCCGCTTTCGGAACGAAAAGGCGCCCAGACCGGGCGCTTTTTTCAGCAGTCATTGCAATGACGAGAATTAATTCAGCGACGGATTGCGCGGTCGATATCCGCCGGATTTGTCTTTGACAAAAATCTCGGCGACCTGCGAATGCCGGATCGGCTCGCCCGAATCGTCGGGCAACAGGTTCTGCTCGGAGACGTAAGCGACGTATTCCGATTCAGCGTTCTCGGCGAGCAGATGATAGAACGGCTGATCCTTGTGCGGCCGGACCGCTTCCGGGATCGACAACCACCATTCCTCGGTGTTGTTGAATTCCGGATCGATATCGAAGATCACGCCCCGGAACGAGAACACCCGGTGGCGTACGATCTGCCCAATCTGGAATTTCGCGGTCCGTGCTTTCATAACTCGTCGAATAGACCATGATTGTGGCCGATGCTAGAGGCAAAGGTGCGAATTAACCTTTGCCGTGGCCAAGTCCGTCCAGGTGTCGATCGGGGCCAGTATTAAAAAGACGCTTTCCCCATGGTCGACATTCTCAATCTGGCGCTGCCCTATTTCGGCCTGATCTTCATCGGCTTCGCCTGCGGGAACAGGGCCTGGCGTGGATGAACTTTTTCCTATTGTACGTCTCATTGCCGGCGCTGTTGTTCGGGATCATGTTGAAGACGCCGTTTGCGGAACTCAACAACCCGCCGTTCCTGATCGCGACCACGCTCGGCACCAGCACCGCTTTCGTCCTCGCTCTCGCGGCCGGCCGGCTGAAAGCGCGCGAGGCGACGCTGGCGGGCCTCTCCGGTGCTTATGGCAATATCGGCTACATGGGTCCCGGCCTGGCGCTGGAAGTGCGCGCCCTAACTAGCGCGCCGTGTCGGCCGCCATGATGGCGCGAGACCCTCGCGCATGGCAAGACGGCGCAGCGGTCCGATCGAACCGATCAGGTGCAGGCCGGCGGCGCGCAGCCATTGCATCGGCAAAAAATCTGAGAGCAGCGAACGGTTCGCCATGTCGATGACAAACGTCCGGCTCAAGATGTCGGGACGCCGCGTCTGGTCGTAACGGTTGATCACGTGCGCCGATCCGGGATCCTCGCCTGAGGCAATCGCGCGCCCCACGAGATCGGTGATATCGGCGGCATCGCGCAGTCCCATATTCAGGCCCTGCGCGCCGATCGGCGGCACCACGTGCGCGGCCTCGCCGACCAGCGCGATGCGGGCTTTGGCAAATTGCCGGGGCTGCTCGATTGTGAGCGGAAACAGATGACGTCCCGGC
The DNA here is from genome assembly GCA_036513695.1 of Bradyrhizobium sp. Taxonomy (GTDB): domain Bacteria; phylum Pseudomonadota; class Alphaproteobacteria; order Rhizobiales; family Xanthobacteraceae; genus Bradyrhizobium. Next base: position 6,227 of record DATBYN010000254.1, read on the forward strand.
TCGACGCGAATGCGGCCGAGAATTGAGTGCGATTGTCTTTCGGCGGCCTCGGACAATTCGTCATTGGAGAGCGCCAGCAGCCGTTCGGCTTCCTTCGGTGCTCCGACCCAGACCACGCTGGAACGGTCGCCGGGCAGGGGCACGAAGACGCACGGACCTTGCGGGGTGTGAAACTCGGTCGAGATATTCCGGTGCGGCCGCGAATGGCTGACATTGAATGTCAGCGCCGCCTGGTTGAGTTCGCGGCGCGTGACTGCGATGCCGGCGGCCTCGCGGCAAAGCGAGTGCCGGCCGTCCGCGCCAACCACAAGGCGCGCCGACAGGGATTTTCCGCTTGCCGTGCGGATCGTAACGTCAGCTTCCTCCGGGCTGATCGTCTGCGCCTCATCGTCGAACCGCGTCAGAGAGGAGAGTTCGGCAGCGCGCTCTTCGAGCGCTGCAATCAACACAGGGTTTTCGATGTTGTAGCCGAACGCATCGAGACCGATTTCATCACAGGAAAACCGCACCTCCGGGGCGCGGATCAGGCGGCCGGTATCGTCGACCAGGCGCATCGCCTGCAATGCCGCCGCCTCGGCCTCGCAACGCGGCCAGACTTCAAGCTCTCGCAACAGATCGACCGAGCCGCCCAACAGGGCAGTGGTGCGGTTGTCGGCATAGGGCGCGCGGCGGGCAACCAAGGCCGTCTTGGCACGGGTCTGCGCCAGCGCGATCGCCGCCGCAAGTCCGGCAGGGCCGCCGCCGACGACAACGGCTTCGAAGGGTGCGGATGCATCGTTCATATCGGGACAATTGACGTTCCCCGCGGCATTTTCAAGCCCGTATCGCTGCCGCAATGTTCAGTCGATTGCGCGGCGGAACGCCGCAAGCGCGGATGTGCAAACCGAGGCGATTCCTGATAGCACTGCCGGCCAGATGGACCAGATCAATCGTCAGGATTCTCCGTCAGTTTCGCCGGCCATGCGGGCCGCCGCATTTTCCGTGCACCTCTTCACGGCGTTGGGGGCGGGCCTCGCCCTGGTCGCGCTGCTGGAAGCCGTGCGGGAGCATTGGGCGGCGATGTTCGCCTGGCTCGGGGCGGCGCTCGTGGTCGACGCGCTCGATGGCCCGATCGCGCGGCGGCTCGATGTCGCGCGCCTTCAGCCGAATTGGTCGGGCGAGGTGCTCGACCTCGTGGTCGATTTTGTTACCTATGTTTTTGTGCCGGCCTATGCGATCACTGCGAGCGGCCTGTTGTTGCCGCCGACGGCTGCGCTGCTCGGCGTCGGGATTGCCATGTCGGGTGCGCTGTATTTCGCCGATCGCCGCATGAAGAGCGAGGACAATCACTTTCGCGGATTTCCGGGGCTGTGGAATGTCGCCGCGTTCTATCTGTTCCTGCTGCATCCACCGCCGGCGATCTCGAGCCTCGGCACGATTGTCTTGATCGTGTCGACGTTTCTTCCCTTCCGGGTGCTTCACCCGGTGCGCGTGGCGCGCCTGCGCTGGCTCACTCTGTCGTTGATGGCGGTTTGGGCGGTGCTTGGGGTGGTGGCGCTGGCCAATGATTTTGACGTGGGCGCGCCGGTCAAGATCGGGTTCTGTGCGATTGCCGTCTATGTCGTGGCAAGCGATGCGGCGATCCGGCTCCTGAGATCGCTAAAGACATGATCGGGTTGTTAACGAGCCCGGAAGCCTGGGCTGCACTGTTGACGCTGACGGCGCTTGAAATCGTTCTCGGCATCGACAACGTGATTTTTCTCTCGGTGATCGTCTCGCGCATCCCTGAGCGGCAGGCCAAACGCGCGCGGCAAATCGGCTTGGCGCTGGCGCTGGTGTTCCGCATCGTGCTGCTGAGCCTGTTGGTGTGGTTGATCGGCCTGACCGAGGCCGTGCTCACCGTGAAGGGACTGGCGTTTTCGTGGCGCGACATCATCCTGATCGGCGGCGGGCTGTTTCTGATCGGCAAGGCGACGCATGAAATTCATGCCGAAGTGGAAGGCCCCGACGAAGACAACGATGCCGCGCCGAAGGCCAGCGCGTTCTTCTGGGTGATCGTGCAGATTATCATCATCGACATGGTGTTCTCGCTGGATTCCATCATCACCGCGATCGGCATGGCGCAGGATCTCGCCATCATGATCGCCGCCGTCGTGATTGCCTGCATCATTATGTACGCGTCGTCCGGGCCGGTCGCGCGATTCGTGGCGGAGCATCCGACCACCAAAATGCTGGCGCTGGCGTTTCTGGTGCTGATCGGGGTCGCCCTGGTCGCCGACGGATTCCAGTTTCACATCCCGCGCGGCTACATCTATTTTGCAATCGCGTTCTCTGCCCTGGTCGAGGCCTTCAACGTGCTCGCCAAACGCAATCGCAAAAAGGCCGTTAACTAATTGTGCCGCCGACGCCCGGCGGTCACTCTGTTGACAATGCGGCCTCGATGGCTTTCGCTCGCCTTAAGGGAACGCCGAGGGAGAATTCGAGATGACCAAGGCCGTGCGGGTGCACAAGGTAGGGGGCCCGGAAGCCCTGGTGTATGAGCCTGTGGACGTGCCCGCGCCGGGGCCTGGCGAGGTCCATATCCGCCAACACGCGGTCGGCCTGAACTTCATCGATGTGTATTACCGCACCGGCCTCTACAAGGCGCCGGGATTGCCGTTCATCGCCGGCAATGAAGCGGCCGGCGAGGTGCTGTCGGTTGGGCCCGGCGTGACCAACTTTCACCCCGGCGACCGCGTCGCCTATTATTTCAATCTCGGCGGCTATGCGAGCGAACGGAACATTCCTTCCGACAAGCTCGTAAAACTGCCCGACCATATCACCTACGAGCAGGGTGCGGTCCTGATGCTGAAAGGGCTGACGGTCTGGTATCTCCTGCACAAGACATTCAAGGTCGAGCCGCACCATCGGGTGCTGATCCACGCCGCCGCCGGCGGCATCGGCCTGCTCGCGTGCCAGTGGGCGAGGGCGATGGGGGCGCATGTCATCGGCACCGTCGGCACCAAGGCAAAAGCCGATCTCGCGCTCGCCAATGGCTGCGATCACGTCATTCTCTACAACGACGAAGATTTTGTTGCGCGCGTCAAACAGATCAGCCGCAATGAGCTCTGCGACGTCGTCTATGACGGCGTCGGCAAAACCACGTTTCCGGGCTCGCTGTCCTGCCTCAAGCCGCGCGGCCTGTTCGTCAGCTTCGGCAACGCCTCCGGTCCGGTGCCGCCGTTCTCGATCGCCGAACTCAACAACCACGGCTCGCTGTTTGCGACCCGCCCAAAACTCAATGACTACATCGGCAAGCGCGCGGAATTATTGGAAGGCGCCGACACGTTGTTCGCCGCCGTCATCAACGGCAAACTGCATGTGCCGATCAACGCCGCCTACGCG
>DATBYN010000255.1:0-2548 GCA_036513695.1 Bradyrhizobium sp.
AAGGCGGTCAGCGCCGCGGTGAGCTATGGTCAGTATGGGCGCGGCATCGACCTGTCGGCATCGGAGCCATATTTCCTCGGCACCCGCGTCTCGGCCGGCATCGAGCTTTACGGCCGGCAGAATCAATCCAGCCCCTACCAGTCCTATGGCAGCGACATCTATGGCGCGACCATGCAGTTGGGCACGCCGCTGACCGAGCAGCTCGGCATGCAGTATCGTTACTCCATCTATAACCAGAGCGTCACGCTGGCTTCGTCTTCTTCGGCGGCAACGACATCGCTGCCGATCCAGCAGGCCGCGGCCGCGGGTTCGCAATGGGTTTCCTCCATCGGCGACACCGTCTCGTATAATACGCTCGACAACAACAAAAGTCCGACCAGCGGATTCAATGCGCAGCTCAAGCAGGACCTCGCAGGTCTCGGCGGCGACGTAAAATTCCTGCGCACCACCGAGGACGTGCGCTACTATCACCCGATCAACGACGACGTGGTCAGCCTGGTACGCGCGCAAGGCGGCTACATTACCGGCTGGGGCGGCGAGCCCGTGCCGCTGCTCAACACCTTCTTCGGCGGCCCAACCATGGTGCGGGGATTTGCGCCGAACGGCTTTGGGCCGCGCGACCTCACCCCGGGCTCGACCATGGATAATGTCGGCGGCACCATGTACTGGGCGTCCACGCTGGAATTCCAGAGCAACATCCCCGGTGTGCCCGCGGAATATGGCCTCAAGGCCACCGCCTTTGTCGATGCCGGCAGCGTGTTTCGCTACAGCGGGCCGACAACGTTTCCAGGCTCCGCGCAATCGCTGCAACTCGCCAACAACAACATCGTGCGCTCTTCGGTCGGCGCCGGCCTGATCTGGGCCTCGCCGTTTGGAAACCTGACCGTCGACTACGCGGTGCCGCTGACAAAAGCCGCCTACGACGTGGTGCAGCCGCTTCGCTTCAGCGCCGGCGGGTTTTGAAAAGCTGCGCGGGCGACGCGTCTTGGATCGCAGCATTGGGAAAAAAAGCCTCGGCGTGGAACCGGGTTTGCCGCCAGTTGTTGGTAAAGCAGCCATTCCAATTATGTCCGGAATCGTACATAGTGACGGCGGGTTGATGGCCCGATTTGGGTAGCGTTGCGTCTTCTCTCCGGAAACGAGAGGACAAAATGCTGCAGATACCCCGACCGACGCCAACCTGCACACGCTTTCGGACAGCCGTCGAAATGCCCTGCATGAAATGCGGCGTGCAGATGCGGCTGGCCTCGATCGAGCCGCACGGCGAGAGCTTCGATTTGTTGACTTATCGATGCATCCCGTGCGTGTCGGAAGAGAGTTTTCTGCAAGCGACGTAGCTCGCTCTAGGCTTTTATAAAATCGAGCAGGTCAGCGTTGATCCGCTCCTTGTGGGTCAGAAAAAGACCGTGAGGCGCACCCTCATAGACCTTCAACTGCGCATTGCGGATCAGCGCGGCGGTGGGCCGTCCGGCCAGCTCGATCGGCGCAGAAACGTCCTTGTCGCCGTGAAGGATCAGCGTCGGCACCGATATCTTCGACAATTCGGCGCGGAAGTCGGTCGAGGTGACCTGCTTGTTGCATTCGACCGCGACATGAAGCGGCGTCGTCAGCATCAGCTGCATCACCCAGTTTTGCAGGCCAGGCGAAGTGTCGGCGGTGAAAAACGCCTGCTTGCCGTCCTCCAGCCATTTCGCAAAATCCTGCTGCAGGACCTTGGTTCGAAAGAACTCCAGTTGCTCCGGCGGAATACCGTTCGGATTATCCGCCGTTTTCATGACGAACGGCGTCGCCGCGGGCGCGATCAGCGCAATTTTCTCGATCCGGCTCGAACCATGCCGGGTCAGATAGCGAACGACCTCAGCGACACCGAACGAATGACTGACCAGTGTCACCTGCCGCAGATCGAGCTTCGTCAGAAGCGTCGACAAATCGTCGGCAAGGCTATCGCAGTCATAGCCGCCATTCGGCACACCGGAGCGCCCGTGCCCGCGGCGGTCATAGGCGATGCAACGCAAGCCCTGTTCGCTGAGCGGAGCACGCTGATAGTCCCACATCGCAGATGGCAGCGCCCAGGCATGAATGAAGACAACCGGCTTGCCGGCGCCCCAATCGGTATACGCAAGCCGCGTTCCATCGGCGCATTCGACGTAATCTGCGCTGCGCGGCTTTTCGCGCGAAGCTGTCGGTTGCGCGCTGGCTGCTGCGCTGGCGGCGGACGCCAGCAAGCCGGCTCCAAGTGCGGTTGATGCGGCTGATTTCAACATGTGGCGGCGATCCATGGCGGTGATCCCTGATATTTGCGTTTGACGATGAGGGCGAAGGCCCCTGCTCCATCGTGGCCGCGATCATCGCGTGATCGGCGATCCCGGTCGATTACGTCAGAGGTAATTTCGCCGATGACGTCGTGATTGCGAGCCAAGCGAAGCGACGACGTCGCAGCAAAAAAGACTGTCGTCCCGGCCTTGAGCCGGGACCCATAACCACAGGCCTGTGTTGTTGCGCGAAAGCCGTCGACCAGCATCTCTCAAAACAACCGCCGCGGCGCCGC
>DATBYN010000256.1:0-2470 GCA_036513695.1 Bradyrhizobium sp.
GCGCTGTTTCCGCGCACGGTCTGCGGCAAGCACGTCGTGATGTATCGGCGGGCCGACGGGCAGGTGAGCGCACTGGAAGACGCCTGCTGGCATCGGCTGGTGCCGCTTTCAAAAGGCCGGCTCGAGGGCGATAGCGTGGTCTGCGGCTATCACGGCCTGAAATACAATGCGTCCGGACGTTGCACCTTCATGCCGTCGCAGGAAACCATCAATCCCTCGGCCTGCGTGCGCGCTTATCCCGTGGTCGAGCGTCATCGGTTTCTCTGGCTTTGGATGGGCGATCCCGCGCTCGCCGATCCCGCGCTGGTTCCGGACATGCACTGGAACGACGATCCGGCCTGGGCTGGCGACGGCAAGACCATTCACGTCAAGTGCGATTACCGGCTGGTCGTCGACAATCTGATGGACCTGACGCACGAGACTTTTGTCCACGGCGGCAGCATCGGCAATGACGCGGTCGCGGAAGCGCCGTTCGATGTCACCCATGGCGACAAGACGGTGACCGTGACCCGCTGGATGCGCGGCATCGAAGCGCCGCCGTTCTGGGCCAAGCAGCTACAAAAGCCCGGGCCTGTCGACCGCTGGCAGATCATTCATTTCGAGGCGCCCTCAACCGTCAATATCGACGTCGGCGTTGCGCCGGCCGGCACCGGCGCGCCGGAAGGCGACCGTTCGCAAGGCGTCAATGGCTTCGTGCTCAACACCATGACGCCGGAAACCGCGACGACGTGCCATTATTTCTGGGCCTTCGTGCGCAATCATCATTTGACCGAGCAGAAACTCACCACCGAAATCCGCGAAGGGGTCGCAGGCATTTTCGGCGAGGACGAAGTGATCCTCGAAGCACAACAACGCGCCATCGACGAGAACCCCGATCGCGTCTTCTACAATCTCAACATCGACGCCGGCGCGATGTGGGCGCGGCGCATGATCGACCGCATGGTCGCGCGGGAAAACTCAGCTGCAACACTGCAGGCCGCGGAGTGAGGCGATGAGCGAACGCGACCCCGATCGCGCGGTATCGCAAACCGTGCGCGCCCAGCTCGCGCTGCGCGACCTGATTCTTTCGGGGCGCCTGCGGTCGGGCGAACGGATTTCGGAACTCGGGGCAGTCGAAACGACAGGCGTGTCGCGAACGCCGGTGCGCATGGCGATGGTCCGGCTCGAGGAGGAGGGCCTGTTAGAGGCCATTCCGTCCGGCGGCTTCATGGTAAAGGCATTTTCGGAGCGCGACATCCTCGACTCCATCGAATTGCGCGGGGCGCTCGAAGGCTTAGCCGCCAGGTTTGCCGCCGAGCGAGGCGTGTCTGCGCGCGATCTGGAACCGCTGAAGCAGAGCCTCGCCGAACTGGACGAACTGGTCACGCAGGATCCGGTTTCGGTGGAAGCGTTTTCGTCTTACGTCACGATGAATGCCCGCTTTCACGCGCTACTGACGGAATTGTCGCGCAGCGCGCCGCTGATCCGGCAGATCGACCGGGCCTCTGCGCTGCCGTTCGCCTCTCCCAGCGGGTTTGTCATGGCGCAATCGGTGCTGCCGGAAGCGCATCAGATCCTGATCATTGGACAGGACCATCACCGCATTGTCGTCGACGCGATCGAAAATCGCGAAGGGGCGCGAGCGGAAGCGGTGATGCGCGAGCATGCGCGTCTTGCCGCGCGAAATTTGCGGTTGGCGCTGCACAATCGGACCCGTCTGGACCTGCTGCCGGCATTGGCGCTGATCCGCACTCCCGTCACGGAATAGATTTCTCCAATGCGATTTGCAACGAAATGGGCGACCTGCACGGTTCACGGCATTCGCGACGTCACGCCCGCGATTCGCGAATTCGTGTTGCGTCCTGAGGGATCGAATATCGAAAATTATGCGATCGGCAGTCACATCAATGTCGGCGTGTTGATCGATGGCCGTCCGGAGACCCGCTCTTATTCACTGGTCGGCGACGGCAATCCGGACGGCTACCGGATTGCGGTCCGGCGTGCGCCCGACAGCCGCGGCGGCTCACGCTATATGTGGTCGCTGAAGCCGGGCGCGCGCATCGAAATATCTAGCCCAACTTCGCTGCTCGAGATCGACTGGTCGCGAAGATCCTACTGTCTGGTCGCGGGCGGCATCGGGATCACGCCGATCATCGGCATTGCCGCCGCGTTAGTGCGCCGGAACGCCGAAGTCGCGTTGCACTACGCGGTAAAATCGCGGAGCGATGCGGCGTTTCTCAATGAGCTGTCAGAACTGCTCGGCGATCGCCTGATCATCCATGCCAGCGACGAAGCCGAGCGGATCGATCTGGACAGAACGTTCGGCGGGCTTCCGCCGGATGCGCTGACGATCCTATGCGGCCCGATGCGGCTGCTCGAAGCGGCGCGGCGCAGCTGGGCGGGAGCCGGGCGCGCGCTGACCGATTTGCGATACGAGACCTTCGGCTCGAGTGGTCTCCTGCCGACAGAGCCATTTCGGATCCGGATCGAT
>DATBYN010000257.1:0-2886 GCA_036513695.1 Bradyrhizobium sp.
CACGATACCGCCATACTGCAAGCGTTTTCAGGCGGGAAAGGCGACCGACAGAAGCTGGGGCCGGCCTCTGCTGATCGATTCGCCATCCCGAATCCTTGCGGTTGAGCACCAAACGCGGCATTGTCAGGGGCCTTGATGCCGCCGGTTTGGTTCGCATTCGAGACGTTTCCGTAAATTCCTGGAGCTTAAGGCGAACCCTGATGTTTCATACCCGCTTCAATCGCTGGACGTTTGCCGCATTCGCCTTCACGGCGCTCGCAATGCCAACCGCGCTTTCGGCGCAGACGCCCGATCATCCCACAGACAATTCGGCGCAATTTCCGACCAGCCGCGATTTGAGATCGCTGACCATGTCGGGCAGCTATCTGGCCGCCCGTCACGCCAGCGTGGAGCGGGATTCCAATTCGGCGGCGACGTTCTATCGCTCAGCGCTTCGCACCGACCCGAAGAACAGCGAATTACTGGATCGCGCGTTCATCTCGTCGGTCGCTGACGGCGACATCGACGAGGCCGTCAAGCTTGCCGAGCGGATTTTGACGACGGACAAATCCAATCGCGTGGCTCGCCTCGTGATCGGCGTGCGCGATTTGAAGGCGAAGAAATACGCCTCTGCGCAGCTCAACATCAATCAGTCGATCCGCGGGCCGATCACCGATCTGGTGGCAACGCTATTGTCGGGCTGGGCCAGCTACGGCGCGGGCGACAGCAAGGCCGCGGTCGCCAACATCGACAAATTGACCGGGCCGGAATGGTATCCGATCTTCAAGGATCTGCATGCCGGCCTGATCCTCGAGCTTGCGGGCAAGGAAAAGGACGCCGGCGCTCGGTTCGAGCGCGCCTACAAGCTGGACGATTCCATGCTGCGCGTGGCAGATGCCTATGCACGCTGGATGACGCGCAACAAGGATGAGACGGCGGCGAACGGCATCTACGTCGCCTTCGACAAGAAGCTGCCTCGGCATCCGCTGGTGCTGGAAGGCCTGCGCGAGACCAAGGCCGGCAAGAAGCTGGCGCCCCTGGTGGACTCGGCCCAGACCGGCGCCGCCGAGGCGCTCTACGGCATCGGCGCGACGCTGACGCGCCGCGGCGGCGAGGATCTCGCGCTGGTCTATCTGCAGCTCGCGCTGTATCTGGCGCCCAATCATCCGCTGGCGCTGCTGTCGCTCGCCGATCTCTACGAATCGGTCAAGAAGCCTCAGATGGCGATCAAGGTCTATGAGCGTATGCCGGCCAGCTCGCCGCTCAAGCGCAACGCGCAGATACAGCTCGCCACCAATCTCGATGCCGCCGACCGCAGCGACGAGGCGATCAAGATCCTGAAAAGCGTCACGGCGGAGGATTCGAAGGATATCGAAGCCATCATGGCGCTCGGCAATATCGAGCGCGGCCGCAAGAAGTTCGCCGACTGCGTCGACACCTATTCGAAGGGCATCGATGGCCTGCCGGACGCCAACGACAAGAACAATTGGGTCTATTACTATTACCGCGGCATCTGCGAGGAGCGCTCCAAGCAGTGGAACAAGGCGGAAGCCGATATGCGCAAGGCGCTCGATCTGCAGCCCGAGCAGCCGCATGTCTTGAACTATCTCGGCTATTCATGGATCGATCAGGGCATCAACCTCGACGAAGGCATGAAGATGATCAAGCGTGCCGTCGATCAGCGTCCGGACGACGGCTACATCGTGGACTCGCTCGGCTGGGCCTATTTCCGCATCGGCAATTACGACGACGCGGTGAAGAATCTCGAGCGTGCGATCGATCTCAAGCCCGAGGACCCGACCATCAACGACCATCTCGGTGACGCCTATTGGCGCGTCGGCCGCACGCTGGAAGCCAAATTCCAGTGGGCGCATGCGCGCGATCTGAAACCCGAGCCGGAAGATCTGCCCAAGATCGAAGCCAAGATCGAAAACGGGCTGCCCGACGACGCCTCTTCCTCCGCGGCCTCGGCGGACAAGAAGAAAGAGGACGGCAAGGGCGGCTGACCGAAGGGCTGGTTCGCCATGCCTGCGTTAATTGAGGACGCGCGTGCCAAGGTCAACCTGACCCTGCGGGTGGTTGGACGACGGGTCGACGGCTATCACGACCTCGAAAGCGTGGTCGCATTCGCCGATTGCGCCGACCGTCTCACTCTGATGCCGGGACCGGGGCTCAATCTCACCACCACCGGGCCCTTAGCGCAGGCCTGCGGCGAGGCGGCCGACAATCTGGTGTTCAAGGCGGCCCAATTGCTCGGCGAACGCGTTGGCGGTCTCAAGCTCGGCGATTTCACGCTCGAGAAGGTGCTGCCGGTGGCGGCCGGTCTCGGCGGCGGTTCGGCCGATGCCGCCGCCGCGCTGCGGCTTTTGGCGCAGGCCAACGGCCTTGCGTCGGATGATGCGCGCCTGATCGAGGTCGCGCGATTGACCGGCGCCGACGTGCCCGTGTGCCTCAACTCGCGCGCCTGCGTCATGACCGGCGTCGGCGAAACCCTGCTGCCGCTGAATTTGCCAAAACTGCCCTGCGTGATGGTCAATCCGCGCATTCCCGTGGCGACCAAGGACGTGTTCAACGCGCTCGGCCTGCGCAATGGCGAGCTGCTGGTCGGTGCCACCGACGTGCTGGAAGCGCCCGGCTGGCCGGACGATGGCGCTTCGCTCGAAGATTGGGTCGAAGCGCTAGCGGCGGGTACCAACGACCTCGAAGCACCGGCGAGCCGCATTCAGCCCGTGATCGGCGGAGTGCTCTCGGCGCTCAATGCCACCGATGGCGCCTGGCTGGCGCGGATGTCGGGATCGGGCGCGACCTGCTTTGCGATCTATGAAAACACCGCCGACGCGCAGCGCGCCTCGCAGAAGATTTCGCAGGATCACCCGCAATGGTGGGTGCATGCGGGGGTGTTGAGCT
>DATBYN010000258.1:0-4481 GCA_036513695.1 Bradyrhizobium sp.
TCGCTCCATCCGGGCTACGGTTCTGCGTTCGCCTCAGCCCGCGCCGCCGCCCATATAGCTCGGGAACCAGCCTTCAAAGGCGGCTTTCAACGACGTTACCGAAACCGGCGCCTCGCCGGCGATCGCGATCGTATCGCCGCCGGTGGTACCGATGCGGATACAGGGCACGTCGGCGCCTTTCATCTTTGCCAGCACCAGGCCGGCCTGCTCGGCCGGCACCGTGACGATGTAACGCGCCTGGTCCTCGCCGAACCACCAGGCATGCGGCACGATCGCGGCGGGTCCCGCCAATAGCTGCGCGCCGATCCCGCTCGCGATCGCCATCTCGGCAATCGCGATCAACAGCCCGCCGTCGGATAGGTCGTGCGCGGCGGTCGCGGTGCCGGCGTGGATCATGCCGCGCACCACACAGCCGTTGCGTTTTTCAGCCGCGAGGTCGACCGGCGGCGGCGCGCCCTCTTCGCGGCCGCAGACATCGCGCAAGTAGACCGACTGGCCGAGCCAGCCATGGGTCTCACCGATCAACAGGATCGCCTCGCCTTCGGCCTTGAAGGAAAGCGTCGCGGATTTGGTAAAATCGTCGAGCAGGCCGACGCCGCCGATCGAGGGTGTCGGCAGGATGCCGCGGCCGTTGGTCTCGTTGTAGAGCGAGACGTTGCCGGATACGACCGGGAAGTCGAGCGCGCGGCAGGCTTCAGAAATGCCTTTCAGGCAGCCGACGAACTGGCCCATGATCTCCGGCCGCTCCGGATTGCCGAAATTGAGATTGTCGGTGATCGCGAGCGGCCGGCCGCCGACCGCGGTGATATTGCGCCAGGCCTCTGCGACAGCCTGCTTGCCGCCTTGATAAGGATCGGCCTCGCAATAACGCGGCGTGACGTCGACGGTGAGCGCGAGCCCCTTCGGCCCATCCTGCACCCGCACCACCGCCGCGTCGCCGCCGGGGCGCTGCACGGTATTGCCGAGAATGACGTGGTCGTATTGCTCCCAGACCCATCGCTTCGAGCACAGCTCGGGAGTCGCGATCAGTTTTTCCAGCGCCAGCCCGATGCCGATCGGCGGTTCGATGTCGCGCGCATGCACCACCGGAAACGCCGGCGAGGCCACATGCGGACGGTCATAGAGCGGGGCTTCATCACCCAGTTCCTTGATCGGCAGATCGGCCATCACCTCGCCGCCATGCTTGACGACAAAACGCTTGCTCGGCGTGGTGTAGCCGACGACAGCAAAATCCAATCCCCATTTGCGGAAGATCGCCTCGGCCTCTTTCTCCTTCTCGGGTTTCAAAACCATGAGCATGCGCTCCTGGCTTTCCGAGAGCATCATCTCGTAGGCGCTCATGCCGGTCTCGCGGGTCGGCACCGCGTCGAGATTAAGATCGACGCCGAGATCGCCCTTGGCGCCCATCTCCACCGCCGAGCAGGTCAGCCCGGCCGCGCCCATGTCCTGGATTGCGATCACGCAATCGGCTTCCATGATCTCGAGGCAGGCCTCCAGCAGGAGTTTTTCGGCGAAGGGATCGCCGACCTGCACCGTCGGCCGCTTTTCGGCCGAATCGTCGTCGAACTCCGCCGACGCCATCGAGGCGCCGTGAATACCATCGCGGCCGGTTTTTGAACCGAGATAGACAATCGGCATGTTCACGCCGGACGCCGCGGCATAAAAGATCTTGTCGGTATCGGCGAGGCCGACCGCCATCGCATTCACGAGAATGTTGCCGTCATAGCGGGTGTGGAAGCGCACCTGCCCGCCGACGGTCGGCACACCGAACGAATTGCCGTAGCCGCCGACGCCGGCGACCACGCCGGACACCAGATGGCGCGTTCTGGGATGTTCCGGCGCGCCAAAACTCAGCGCATTGAGGCAGGCGATCGGCCGCGCCCCCATCGTGAACACATCGCGCAAAATGCCGCCGACGCCGGTGGTCGCGCCCTGATAGGGCTCGATATAGCTCGGATGGTTGTGGCTCTCCATCTTGAACACGACCGCCTGGCCGTCACCGATGTCGATGACGCCGGCATTCTCGCCCGGCCCCTGAATCACCCAGGGCGCCTTCGTCGGCAGGCCCCGCAGATGCAGCCGCGAGGACTTGTACGAGCAGTGCTCGTTCCACATTGCCGAGAAGATCCCGAGTTCCGTAAAACTCGGCACCCGGCCGATCAGTTTTAGGATGCGCTCATATTCGTCCGGCTTGAGGCCGTGGCTGGCGACGAGTTCGGGGGTGATTTGCGGCTGGTTCATGTGGCTGCTTAAAGCGATCAAGGTCTCTTAATAGGGAGATCGGAGCGGGCGGAAAAGGCCTTTTACGGCGCAATGTCCGGCTGTCCATAGCTTTGCGGGCGCAAGGCCCAACGAAGGGCGTTTGCACATCGCCGATGGATCGGATTTAAGGGCTGGATAGCTCAATAGAAGGCCAAATCGCGTGGACGACCTGACCAAAAGCGCATTCCTCAACCGCCCCGACCTGGATGTCGAAACCGAGGGCGAATTTGCGGGCTGGCGCACCTGGCGCCGCGACAAATTTGAGACTCACAACGGACCGTTCTACCACCGCATGGACGATCAGGGGCGCATCCGCTGCGCTTTCCGGGTCGAGAACAAGCATCTCAACGGCTCGAACAACGTCCACGGCGGCGCCTTCATGTCGTTTGCGGATTATTGCCTGTTCGCCATCGCCGGACCGGTGCTGCAGGGACCGGGGGTGACGGTATCGTTTGCCTGCGAATTCCTCGACGCCGCGCGCGAAGGCGAATTGGTCGAAGGATCAGGCGAAATCACACGCGCAGGAGGCTCGCTGATCTTTCTGCGCGGCATACTGACAAGCGGCGAGCGGGCGCTGTTTACGTTTTCCGGCACCATCAAGCGGGTGAAGCGCCGGCTGCCGCCGACCGCGAGCAGCGAGGGCAGCTAACGGACCGACCGTTTTTCAGGACTCTTCTAACCACCCAAGAATAATTCTCTTTTCGTCATGGCCGGGCTTGTCCCGGCCATCCACGTCTTTCTTGCTTGAGTGTGGCTAAGGCGTGGATGCCCGGCACAAGGCCGGGCATGACGAGCTGTGTTCATTGCACGCTGACTAAGGTCAGATCGACGAACCAGGACTGCGGCGACACGAATCCCTTGACCTTCGGGCTCATCGCGCGCGGGTTGAGATCGTGGACGATGAAAAGCCAGGGCGGGTTGTCGACGAGGCGTTCATGCGCCTTGCGGTAGGCCGCCGAGATCGCCTTGGGATCGCTGCCCTCCGCGATGGTCTTCAGCGCGTCGTCGAATTCCTCGTCCTTCCACTGCTCGAAATTAAAACCGTTCGGCGCGAAATTGGCGGAGGAGAAATAGCGCGCCATGACACCGACATCCGACGACGGCGAAGAGACATTGAGCGCCATCGCACCTTGCAGGCTCGGTGAGTCGGGCGTGGCACGGGCCGCCGTCAACAGCACCTGCCATTCGACCACATCGAATTCGACATTGACGCCGCAGGCCTCTTTCAGATTTTGCTGCAGGAATTCGTTCATCGGCAGCGGCAGCATTTGGCCCGAGCCGGAATTCGAGATCATCGCCTTGAACGACAGCGGTTTTGCCGGTGTGTATCCGGCTTCAGCGAGCAGCGCCTTGCCTTTGGCCGGATCGAATTTATAGCGGTTCGCAGGATTTCCGAAATCGGAATCGCTGGCTTTGAGCCAGCCTACCGAGGGCTCCGCAGTGCCGTTGAGCAACGACACCAGCCCATCGCGGTCGATGCAATAATTCAGAGCTTGGCGAACTCTGACGTCCTTGAAGGGGCTGCTGGCCGCGCCGATGTTGTAGAGCCAGGGCCAGTCATGGGGATAGGAGCCGGTGGTGATGGTGAAGCCGGCCGATTTGAGCGATTCGATGCCATCGGGTGGCGGCACCTCGATCCAGTCGACCTGACCGGCGCGCAACGCAGCCAGCCGCGAATTCGCCTCGGGGATCGGCATCAGCACGACATTGTCGACTTTCGCCATCTTGCTGGGGTCCCAGTACCTGTCCCAGCGCGCCAGATCCGCCTCTTGCCGCGGCACCACCTTGGTGATCCGAAACGGCCCGGTGCCGGCCGCCGGCAAGGTCGCGACCTTGGCCCAATCCTGACCGGCCTTTTCGAACGAGGCGGGCGACGTGAACAGGAGATACACCGCCATATAGGGGAAATAGGATGCCGGCCTGGTCGTGGTGATGGCGACGGTTGAGTCGTCTATCTTCTTGTAGCTGCCCATCACGGGAACGCGCGCCCGCGACATCGCCGAGCTCGGCGGCTCGTATTGCGAGCTATTGCTGTTGAAATAACGATCGAGATTCCAGATCACGGCATCGGCGTTGAAATCCGTGCCGTCATGAAATTTCACGCCATGGCGGAGATGGAAGATCCAGGTCTTGTTATCCTCCGGATCCTGCTCCCATTTCTCAGCCAGCCCGGGACGCAGACCTGCCAATCGGTCGGTTCTGGTCAAATCCCACAGCAC
>DATBYN010000259.1:0-10595 GCA_036513695.1 Bradyrhizobium sp.
GCGGCCTGCTTTAAGGCCGGCGTCGAGGTGTCGAGCCGCGTCATGGTGCCGCCGATCGCGAGCTCGATCGAGGAACTCTTCGCGATCACCATCTCCAGCGCGATCCACCACAGCCTGCCGGTGCCTTGCGCAAAATCGCTGGCGACAAACACGGTAAAGGGCGCCTCGAACTCCCGCATCAGGGGCAGCGCGAAATCCCTGTTGTCGCGATAGCCGTCGTCGAGGGTGAAGCAGGCAAAGCGTCGCGAGAAGTTGCGCTCGATCAGCCGCTGATGAACTTCGTCGATGGCGATGATGTCGATGCCGCGCGAGCGCAGATGCGCCAGCATCGCGCGCAAAAATTCCGGCGCCACCTCGAGGTGATGATTGGGCTGGAATTCGCCGTCGCGGTGCGGGCGGACATGGTGCAGCATGAAAATGGCGCCGACGCCCGAGAAGATCGGCCGCAGCAGGTAATGCGCGCCGGTAAAGTATAGCGCTCCCAGTCCGGCGCGGATGACGTTGTTGCGAAACTGCTTCATCAAGAGATAGCTGACCGGTTGGAAGCGAAGCGCGAAACTAGCGGGAAACCGTTGAAGAAACAGTTAGTCGGGCAGGCTGTCCGGGTCGCGGACTATGCTTGTGTTATTTCGGGTTTGACAGCCTCGCAAGGGTTTGTTTTCTCTCTGGTTCCAGAGCCGCAGGACGTCGAATGCACGGACTTTTCAGGTGGAGCAGCAAATGGTGGCCGGGCGTCGTTCCACTGGTCGTCTTTTGGGCTATCGCAGCCTGGTCGAACACCATGCCCCTGGAATCCGATCTGGCCGCCCGCGCGGGCGCGGCGCTCAAGGATACCGTGCTCGATAAAACCAGGATTGCGGTAAATGGCCGCGACGTCACCTTTGCCGCGGACGCATTCTCCGAAGATGGCCGCCGTAGCGCGGTCACCTCGGTGGACGCCGTGCCCGGCGTGCGGCTGGTCAATGACGAAACCCGCCTGGTCCCCGAAGCCAAGCCGTTCGTCTGGACGGCGGAGCGGGACGTCGTCAGGGTTACGTTGGGCGGCAGTGCGCCGCTGCCGGCCAGCAAGGGCAGGCTCTTGGAGGCGGCGCGCGCCGATCTCGGCGGCGTCGAAGTCGTCGACCAGATGAATCTGTCGCGCGGCGCGCCGCCGCGTTTCGACAATGCTGCTTTGCTGCTGCTCGATCAGATCGCGAAGCTGAAGGACGGCAAGGTCACGATCTCGGACGACAAGGTCAGCCTTGCCGGCATGGCGCGCGACCTCGGCGGTCGCGAAGCGATCGCGGCGGCCTTGAAAAATCTCCCCGAGGGCTTTTCGGTTGCCACCAACGAGATCAAGGCACCGCCTTATATCTTTCAGGCTTACAAGGATCCGGTCGCGGTGACGCTGACGCTGACCGGCTATGTGCCCGACAACAACGTCCACGCCGCGATCGCGGCGGCGGCGGCGCGAAAATTCTTCTCTGAAAAGGTGGTCGACAATCTCAAGGCCAGCGTCGGCGCGCCTTCTGGATTCGCAGCCGCCGTGGTGCCGGCGCTGGGCGCATTGTCGCGATTATCGACCGGCACGCTGGTGGTGTCCGATCGGGAGGTGAAACTGTCGGGCGACGCGTTTTTTGACGCGGCCGCGGCCCAGATCCGCAGCGGTTTGCCCAAGGAATTTCCGCAAGGGTTCCAGCTCAAGGCTGACATTTCCGTCAAGCCGGCGGTCGCACCTGTCGATGCCACTGTCTGCCAGCAGCTGTTTTCGGAATTGCTGGCGAAGGGAAAAATCCGCTTCGAATCCGGGCGCGCCAGCATCGATCCGGATTCCGCAGGCTTGCTCGACCGCCTGACCGAAACCGCATTGCGTTGTCCGACCGCCGATATCGAGATCGCGGGCCACACCGACGCCGACGGCGAGGATGCCTTCAACCAGGCGTTGTCCGAAAAGCGCGCCCAGGCGGTGATGGATTATCTGGTCAAAGCGGGTCTGCCTGCGGGCCGGTTCACCGCGACCGGCTACGGCTCTACCCAGCCGGTCGCGTCAAACGATACCGACGAGGGCAAGGCGCGGAACCGCCGCATCGATTTTCTGGTGAGGTAACCGCATGGCCTATCTCGTGACGTTTCATTGGGGCTGGCTGTTAGCGTCGCTGCTATTGGGCCTCGCCATGGGCTGGATCGCGGTGGTGCATCGCGGTCAGGGCGTGTCGAAGCGGATCTCGCGGTGGCTTGCGGTATTGGCGGCGGCACTTGTCGCGGCGGCGCTGGCCCGCGCCATCCCCGGCCGCCCCGGCTATTGGCTCGACCTCGGCCTCGTCATGTTTGCGCCCTATCTGTTCGGCTGCGCGGTGGGCTCGTGGCTGCGCGACTGGGCGCTTTCGCGCTCCACCCCGGCGGCCTGAGGTTTTTGCCGTTGCAGCGGCGCGTGCGCGAAGCGGAGGACGGGCGGTACGTCGAAGGCGTGGAAGCGCGCTTTCGAAAGGGCGCGGTCTCGATTTTTTGTGCGTTGCCGGAAAGTTCGGCCGGCGCAGATCACGAAAACTTCACCACCTCAAGGGCAGGGTTGAAGGCGGTGGACTTTGCGGGCCCGCGGCGAATGCAGCCAAACTGTGCATTCGGGTGGCGCGAATTCCGCCTAATATATTGAAGGAACGCGTGTTATTCACACCAAGCGAATTCCACTCCGGCCCGAAACACGCTACCACATCGTGCCGGGGAGTAAGCGTGGCGCTGGCGGCGGCAAGGGCCGCTTAGGCGTCGACGTCGTGGGATCGTAATTCGAGGTCTAGATGCTGGAAGCAATACGCAGGGCGATCTCGTTACTGCGCCAGAGGCAACTCCTGCATAGGCTTGGTGTGCTGGTCAGCGTCACGGTCATCGGCATCGCGTGCTATGTGCTTTACCACATGCTCCGGCACATCAATGTCGATGAGGTGATCGAGGCCATCAAAGGCACCGAGACGCATCAGATCGTGCTGGCTGCGTTGTTCGTTGCCGCCGGTTATTTCACGCTGACATTTTATGATTGGTTCGCGGTTCGCGCGATCGGCCGCGGCGACATTCCCTACCGCGTCAACGCGCTGGCCGCCTTCACCAGCTATTCGATCGGACATAATGTCGGCGCCAGCGTCTTTACCGGCGGCGCGGTGCGCTACCGTATCTATTCCGCCTGGGGATTGAACGCGATCGATGTCGCCAAGATCTGTTTCCTTGCCGGCCTGACCTTCTGGCTCGGCAATGCCGCGGTGCTCGGACTCGGGATTGCCTATCACCCGGAAGCGGCCGCCGCGATCGACCAGCTGCCGCCCTGGCTCAACCGCATCACCGCCTTTGCCATCATCGTCGCGCTGGTGGCCTATGTGGTCTGGGTCTGGATGCAGCCGCGCGCGGTCGGCCGCGGGCCGTGGACCGTGATATTGCCCGGCGGCCCGCTGACGCTGTTGCAAATCGCGATCGGGATCGTCGACTTGAGCTTTTGTGCGCTCGCCATGTACGTGCTGGTGCCGGATGAGCCCAATCTCGGCTTCGTGGTGGTTGCCGTCATCTTCGTCTCGGCGACGCTGTTAGGCTTCGCCAGCCATTCCCCCGGGGGGCTCGGGGTGTTCGACGCCGCCATGCTGGTCGGGCTGTGGCAGATGGACCGGGAAGAGCTTTTGGCCGGGATGCTGCTGTTTCGCGTCCTCTATTATCTTGCGCCATTCGTCATATCTGTAATCTTGCTGACGTTTCGGGAGGTTATACTGGGTGCCAGAACCAAGCGCCTGCGTCAGGCGAGGGCCGGGCTCGATGCCCAGCCGGCACGCGAAGCCGCCTATGTGAGAGAGCGTGGGGACACCGGCACCTGACGAAATGGCGTTAAACATGGCCTTAAACGGGAAAGAGCCGGCCCGATGGCAATAGACGATACTCCTTCTCCTTACTTCTTTTCGCCGTGGCCGGACCGGTTGCGGCATTCGGCGATCATCCTGCTCGCCGCGGGTCTCGCGCTCGCCGTCCTGGTCACATTCGGCGAATTGTCGCCGGTGGTCGCAGGTGCGGTATTCGTCTGCATCGCCGCCGCAGCCTTGGTGCCGTGGCGGTTGCACAACACGGTCGCCTCGCGCGAGGATGTCCGCGGCGTCAACCCGGTCGAGACCGCAGCGGTCAGCGCGGTGGTCGCTGGCATGCCAGATCCGGCGGTGCTGCTCGACCGCGCCGGCCGCGTCATCCACCTCAATGCGGCCGCAGCCCAGCTCGCGCCGGCGCTGCGCAAGAACGAGCTCGCCCAGTTCGCGCTGCGCTCGCCCGAGATCATCACCGCGCTGCGCGAGGCCATTGCCACCACCGAAAGCCGCCGCGCCACTTATCTGGATCACGTGCCGGTCGATCGCTGGATGGAGTTGATCGTCACGCCGGTGCCGGTGCCGACCGTATTCGGCGGCACCGACAAATGTATGCTGATGACGTTCCACGATCAGACGCCGCTGCGCCGGGTCGAGGAAATGCGTGCCGATTTCGTCGCCAATGCCAGCCACGAACTGCGCACGCCGCTGGCCGCGCTGTCGGGCTTTATCGACACGCTGCAGGGGCCGGCCAAGGACGATGCGCGGGCCCGTGAGCGCTTTCTCGGCATCATGCACACCCAGGCGACGCGGATGGCGCGGTTGATCGACGATTTGTTGTCGCTGTCGCGGGTCGAATTGTCGGCCCATGTCCGCCCCGACACGCTGGTCGATCTGGTCCCGATCATCCGCCAGGTCGCCGACGGGCTGGAGCCGCTGGCGCGCGAACGCCAGGTCGTGGTCGACATCGATCTGCCCGATGGACCGGCGCTGATCGCGGGCGACCGCGAGGAGCTGTTGCGGCTGTTCGAAAACCTGATCGAGAACGCGCTGAAATACGGCGCCTCCGGCGGCAAGGTCATCGTTTCGCTGAACTCGGCGCCGTCGGGCGAAGGCGCCCCCGAAATCCGCGTCTTGGTGCGCGATTTCGGCCCCGGGATCGCGCCGGAACATCTGCCGCGGCTGACCGAGCGGTTCTATCGGGTCGATGTCGGCGACAGCCGCGCGCAGGGTGGAACCGGGCTCGGATTATCGCTGGTTAAACATATTCTTAACCGCCATCGCGGCCGGCTTTTGATCGAAAGCGTGCCCAAAAACGGCGCCACTTTTACCGCCGCTTTTCCCCAGGCAAAAACCCCGCAAGCGAGCTAAAGCCAAGCGATTTCAGTCGCTTAGTATTGTCATCCAGCCGTCATCAAACCTTCGTAAAAGCAGCATTGACCGCTCTTAAACGGACCGGCGTGAGCGCGTTCGGGCGCGCCATAGCGCTTCGCTCATCAGATGGAGACCAGCAATGAATTTCATGAAAACGATCGTCGCTGCCGGCCTAGTCGCCGCATCGACGTCGGTGTTCGCTGCCGACATCACCGGAGCGGGCGCGACGTTCCCGTTCCCGATCTATTCGAAGTGGGCCGATGCCTACAAGAAGGAGACCGGCAACGGTCTGAACTATCAGTCGATCGGCTCGGGCGGCGGCATCAAGCAGATCGAAGCCAAGACCGTGACGTTCGGCGCGACCGATATGCCGCTCAAGGTCGACCAGCTCGAGAAGGACGGCCTGGTGCAGTGGCCGATGGTGATGGGCGCGATCGTTGCCGTGGTCAATCTCGAGGGCGTGAAGCCCGGCGAGATGGTGTTCGACGGCGACACGCTTGCCAACATCTATCTCGGCAAGATCACCAAATGGGACGATCCGGCGATCAAGAAGCTCAATCCGAACGTAAAACTGCCGGCTGAGGCCATCACCGTGGTGCGCCGCTCTGACGGATCGGGTACGACGTTCAACTTCACCGACTATCTCTCCAAGGTCAGCCCGGACTGGAAGTCCAAGGTCGGCTCCGGCACGGCCGTTGAATGGCCGACCGGCGTTGGCGCCAAGGGCAACGAGGGCGTCTCCGGCAACATCGGCCAGACCAAGAACTCGATCGGCTACGTCGAGTACGCCTACGCCAAGCAGAACAAGCTGACCTATACGGCCATGATCAACAAGGCCGGCAAGACCGTGCAACCGACTGTTGAGGCGTTCCAGGCGGCCGCTTCGAACGCGGACTGGGCGAAGGCTCCCGGCTATTACGTGATCCTCACCGATGAGCCCGGCGAGAAATCCTGGCCGATCACGGCGTCGACCTTCATCCTGATGCACAAGGAACCGGCCGATAAGGCTGCGTCCGCCGAAGGCATTAAATTCTTCAAATGGGCTTTTAAGAACGGCGGCAAGATGGCGGAGGAACTCGACTACATTCCGATGCCGGACTCGGTGGTCAAGCTGATCGAAAAGACCTGGTCGGCCGATATCAAGAGCTGAGAACTTTTCGGCTCCGGGCGCGGTCCAGCGCTCCTGATGCTATACCGCGCGCGGGACTCGCTCGCAGTTAAACAAGGCCCCCGGATCGGCGAGCGCAGTGCTGGCGCGCGTCGCCTGATCCGGGGCGCGACACAGACTAAATAAATCAAGTAAAACTCCATAAGGGGATTGGCGTGGCAGACATGGCCGTTCAGAGCGATGTAATGGAAGCTGCCGGACCCTATGATCGCGCCAAGGCGCTGAACGCGTTCAAAGCCGGCGACGTTACATTTTACTGGATCACCCGCGCCTGCGCGATTTCGGTGCTGCTGATCCTCGGCGGCATCATTGTCTCCCTGATGGTCGGCGCCTGGCCGGCGGTGAAGCAATATGGCTTAGCCTTTCTGTGGACACAGCGCTGGGCGCCGTCGGCCGATCCTCCGGTGCTCGGCGCGCTCGGTCCGATGTACGGCACGCTGGTGACCTCCTTCATCGCGATGCTGATCGCGATCCCGGTCGGGCTCGGCATCGCGATCTTCCTGACCGAGCTCTGCCCGCAATGGCTGCGCCGTCCGATCGGCATAGCGATCGAACTGCTCGCCGGCATTCCCTCGATCATCTACGGCATGTGGGGCTTCTTCGTGCTCGGCCCGTTCCTGGCCTACACGTTCCAGCCGTTCATGATCAAACTGTTCGACGGCATCCCGATCCTGGGCTCGATTTTCGCAGGCCCGCCGTCCTACCTCAGCCTGTTCAACGCGGCGCTGATTCTCGCGATCATGGTGCTGCCGTTCATCACCGCGATCTCGGTCGACGTGTTCAAGACCGTGCCGCCGGTGCTCAAAGAGGCCGCCTATGGCGTCGGCTGCACCACCTGGGAAGTGGTGCGTAACGTGGTGATCCCCTACACCCGCGTCGGCGTCATCGGCGGCATCATGCTGGCACTCGGCCGCGCGCTCGGCGAGACCATGGCGGTGACCTTCATCATCGGCAATTCGTTCCGCATCTCGTCTTCGATCTTCGCGCCGGGCACCACGATTTCGGCAGCGATCGCATCCGAATTTGCCGAAAGCGATGGCCTGCACCAGTCGGGCCTGATCCTGCTCGGGCTTTTGCTGTTCGTGCTGACCTTCTTCGTGCTGGCCGCGGCGCGGATGATGCTGATGCGTCTGGAAAAGAAGGCCGGAAACTAAATCATGAACCCGATTTACACCCGCCGCCGCCGCACCGATCTCGTCATCCGCGGACTTTGCTTTGCCGCGGCGCTGTTCGGCGTGACCTGGCTGGCATTGATCCTGTTTACGCTGTTCTATAACGGGCTTGCCGGGCTCACTTTGCAGGTCTTCACCGAGAACACCCCGCCACCGGGATCGGCCGAGGGCGGGCTTTTGAACGCCATCGTCGGCTCCGTCATCATGACCGTGATCGGGGTCGGCATCGGCGCGCCGCTCGGCCTGTTCGCCGGTACGTATCTCGCCGAATACGGCCGCAACGATCGCCTCACCTCGGTGATCCGCTTCATCAACGACATTCTGTTGAGCGCGCCCTCGATCATCATTGGCCTGTTCATCTATGGCGCCGTGGTGGTGCCGATGGGTGGCTTCTCGGCCCTCGCCGGCTCGCTGGCGCTCGCCGTGATCGTGATCCCCGTCGTGTTGCGCACCACCGAGGACATGCTGCTGTTGGTGCCCAATCCGCTGCGCGAGGCGGCGTCCGCGCTCGGCCTGCCGCGCTCGCTCGTGATCAAGCGGATCGCCTACCGCGCGGCGCGCTCCGGCCTGATCACCGGCGTGCTGCTGGCGACCGCGCGCGTGGCCGGCGAAACCGCGCCGTTGTTGTTCACCGCGCTCTCCAATCAGTTCTTCAGCCTCAACCTGACCAAGACGATGGCCAACCTGCCGGTGACCATCAATAACTTCGTGCAAAGCCCCTACGCGTACTGGAAGCAGCTGGCCTGGAGCGGGGCGCTGCTTATCACCCTGACCGTACTCGCCTTGAATATTGGCGCGCGTATTCTTGGCGCCGAGAGGACACCAAAATGACCGAAGTTTCTGTATCCGTGAGTGCCGCGGGTGGATCGGTTCCGACCGTGGCGTTGCCCGAGGCGCCCGCCAAGGTGACCGCGCGCGGCCTGAACTTCTATTACGGCGAGCACCATGCGCTGAAGAACATCAACCTGACGCTCGGCGCCAATCGCGTCACCGCGTTCATCGGGCCATCCGGCTGCGGCAAGTCGACCTTGCTGCGGATCTTCAACCGGATGTACGACCTCTATCCGGGCCAGCGCGCCACCGGCCAATTGATGCTGGACCAGACCAACATCCTGGACTCCAAGCTCGATCTCAATCTGTTGCGCGCCCGGGTCGGCATGGTGTTCCAGAAGCCGACGCCGTTTCCGATGACGATCTATGAGAACATCGCCTTCGGCATCCGCCTCTACGAGAAAATATCAAAATCCGAGATGGATGGCCGCGTCGAAAAGGCGCTGCGCGGCGGCGCGCTGTGGAACGAGGTCAAGGACAAGCTCAACGCCTCCGGCTTAAGCCTATCCGGCGGCCAGCAACAGCGGCTGTGCATCGCCCGCACGGTCGCGGTGCGGCCCGAGGTGATCCTGTTCGACGAGCCCTGTTCGGCGCTCGATCCGATCTCGACCGCCAAGGTCGAGGAACTGATCCAGGAGCTGGCGGAGGACTACACCATCGCGATCGTCACCCACAACATGCAGCAGGCCGCGCGCGTCTCCGACAAAACAGCGTTCATGTATCTCGGCGACCTGATCGAGTTCGACGAGACTAACAAGATCTTCACCTCGCCCAGCGATCGGCGCACCCAGGACTACATCACCGGCCGGTTCGGCTGAGGAGACAAACATGGCTACTGAACACACGGCCAAGGCGTTCGACAGCGACCTGCAAGAACTGACCCGGCTGGTCGCGGAGATGGGCGGCCTTGCCGAGCGTATGATCGTCGAGGCCGTCGATGCGCTGATCCGCCGTGACGTCGGGCTCGGCCAGCGCGTGGTCGCCGCGGACGCCGAGATCGACAGCCTGCAGCGGGTGATCGAGGAACGCGCGGTGTTGACCATTGCGCGGCGCCAGCCGATGGCGATCGACTTGCGCGAGATCGTCGGCGCGATGCGGGTCGCGACCGACCTCGAGCGGATCGGCGACCTCGCCAAGAACATGGGCAAGCGGGTCGCGGCCCTGGAGAGCGATTTCCAGCCGCTCAAACTGATCCGCGGCCTCGAGCACATGACTGACCTGGTGCAGTCGCAGGTCAAGTCCGTGCTCGACGCCTACGCGGCGCACGATCTGCCGGCGGCGATGTCGGTCTGGAAGGGCGACGAGGAGGTCGACGCGATCTGCACCTCGCTGTTCCGCGAGCTTTTGACCTACATGATGGAAGATCCGCGCAACATCTCGTTCTGCATCCATCTGATGTTCTGCGCCAAGAACATCGAGCGGATCGGCGACCACGCCACCAATATCGCGGAAACCGTTTTCTACATGATCGAGGGCCAGCAGATCCTCGACAAGCGCCCTAAGGGCGACATGACGACCTTTGCCACGACGGTACCCGGAAATTGACAGAACCAGAAAGAAGGTCACGGATATGAGCGCGCGCATTCTGGTGGTGGAAGACGAGGAAGCTCTGACCACGCTGTTGCGTTACAATCTCGACGCCGAAGGCTATGATGTGGAGACGGTCGGGCGCGGCGACGATGCCGACACGCGGCTGAAGGAACGCGTTCCCGACCTTATCGTGCTCGACTGGATGCTGCCGGGGCTGTCCGGCATCGAATTGTGCCGCCGCTTGCGGGCACGGCCGGAGACGCGGTCGCTGCCGATCATCATGCTAACGGCACGCGGCGAGGAAAGCGAGCGGGTCAGGGGGCTAGCCACCGGCGCCGACGATTACATCGTCAAGCCGTTCTCGGTGCCGGAGCTGTTGGCGCGGGTCAAGGGCCTGCTCCGCCGCGCCAGCCCCGAACGGCTTGCCACCGTGTTGAGTTACGGCGACATCGAGCTCGATCGCGAGAAGCGCCGCGTCGCCCGCTCCGGCCGGCCGATCGATCTCGGCCCGACCGAGTATCGGCTGCTGGAATTCTTTCTCGAGCATCCGGGCCGGGTGTTCAGCCGCGAACAATTGCTTGATAGCGTCTGGGGCCGCGATATCTATATCGACGAGCGCACCGTCGACGTGCATATCGGCCGTTTGCGCAAACTGCTCAACCCCGGCCGCGAGCAGGACCCGATCCGCACCGTCCGCGGCGCCGGCTATGCACT
>DATBYN010000260.1:0-4728 GCA_036513695.1 Bradyrhizobium sp.
GCAAGTTTTTTCATTTGCTCGCGCAGGAAAAACACCCTGATCAGGTTTTGCGCCGTCGCCGTCACCATCAGATGCGCGAACGAGGTTTTTTCGGCGTTAAGCATCGCGGCCTTGTCGCCGCCGTGCTTTTCCCAGAGATCGATCAGCGCGTAAGGCGCGGGATAGTGCTCATGCGGCGCGGCCTTTTCCGCCTCCTTGCGCATGCGCGAGGCCAAAAAGCCTCGGGCAGGCGGGGAATTCAGAATAGTGTTCAAGAGCCCGGGCCGCGCGCGTTTCAAATGACCGAACACCGCGTCCTTTACTGCGTTGCGGACATGGCGCTCCTGCGCCACGGCATCGACCAGCCCCAGCGATTTTGCCCGGCGCGCATCGATGGTCTTGCCGGTCAGCATCAAACTCATTGCCTGCATCGGATTGATCAATCGCGTGAAGCGCGCGGTGCCGCCGAGGCCGGGATGTAGCCCCAACATCACCTCCGGAAAACCAAAGCGCGCGCCGTCGATCGCAATCCGCGACTGGCAGGCGAGTGCGACTTCGAGGCCGCCGCCGAGGCAGAATCCGTGGATCACCGCGACCGTTGGAATTTTTACATTTTCGAGGCGGTCGATCACTGCGTGCGCGCGGCCGATCGCCGTCTCGACGGCGGCGGGATCAGTCGCGCCGCGGAATTCGTTGACATCGGCGCCGGCGATAAATCCGGATTTCTTCGCGGAGCGGACGACGATCCCGGTCGGGCGCTGAGCTTCCAGCGCTGCGAGCACCGCATCAAGTTCCGCGATGACATCGGCCGACAGCGTGTTGGCGCTACTGCCTTCGCGGTCGAACAATAGCCAGGCGACGCCGTCGCTATCGCGGCTCAACCTGAAATGGCGATAGGGGCTTGAGGCCTCCGGCTTCGGCCCGAGTTCGAGCACGCGGTCGGCGAGAACGTCCATGACCTTTGAGTCCATGATCACACCGTCTCGATCAACATGGCGCCGCCCTGCCCGCCGCCGATGCATTCGGTGGCGATGCCGCGCTTGGTGCCCAATCGTTTCATCGCATTGACGAGATGCAGCACGATGCGGTTGCCGCTGCAGCCTACGGGATGACCGAGGCTGATCGCGCCGCCATCGACATTGAGTTTTGTTTGATCGATGGGCCCGGCGGGGCCATCGAGGCCAAGGACTTCGCGGCAGAATTTTTCGTCGTTCCAGGCGGCGAGACACCCCAGCACTTGCGTGGCAAACGCCTCGTTCAATTCCCAGGTCTCGATATCCTGCAAGGATAATTTGTTGCGCTTTAGAAGCGCGGTCGCCGACAGCACTGGGCCGAGGCCCATGATCGAGGGGTCGAGCGCCGACCATTGGCTGTCGACGATCACGGCTTTTGGTTTGAGGCCATGCTTTGTCACCGCCTCTTCCGACGCGAGGATGGTCCACGACGCGCCGTCGGTGATCTGCGAGGAATTACCGGCGGTGACCTGACCCCAAGGCCGTTCGAACACCGGTTTTAGTTTTGCGAGCGTCTCGGGCGAGGAATCCGGCCGCACGCCGTCGTCGTGATCATAAAATTTGCCGTCGCGCGTGAAGGCGGTCTCGACCTCGCCTTTAAGAAATCCTTCGGCTTGCGCCTTCGCCAACCGCCGGTGGCTTTCGGCAGCATAAGCGTCTGACTGTGCGCGCGTAATGCCGAAGAGGTGACCGACGACTTCCGCAGTCTGTCCCATATTCAGTTCGGTGATCGGATCGGTCAATCCGCGCTCGAGGCCGATGATCGGTTTGAAATAGGACGGCCGCGCTTTGGCAAGGGCCGCGACCTTGCCAAAGATGCCCTTGGCGCCGGCAAGCCCTGCGAACCAGCGCACACCCTGCTGCGGCCACACCAGCGGCGCGTAGCTCAGGGCCTCCGCGCCGCCGGCGAGGATCAAATCGGAAATGCCTTCCTGGATGTAGCGGTAGGCGGTGTCGATCGATTGCATGCCGGAGCCGCAATTGATCTGCACCGTGAAGGCGACCATCGCCTCCCCCATGCCGAGCCGAAGCGCGGCGACACGGGCCGGATTCATCTCATCGGCAATGACATTGACGCAGCCGAGGATCACCTGATCGAAGGCGGTGGGCGGAAACGGTTGCCGGGCCAACAGCGGCCGGCCGCATTGCACGGCGAGATCGACCGGAGTGAAGGGGCCGGGCCCACTGCGCGCTTTCAGAAACGGCGTCCGGCTGCCGTCAATGATGAAGACCGGTCGCGCCATCAGCTCGCTGCCCTCTGCTCACCGAGCTCTTGGAAGAATTGATGCACATCGGCAGGCTTTTTGTAAATCGGCGACAACGCTTCCGGTGCGAAATCGTCGACCTCGATCACTTTTGCCACCGCTTCGCGTGCCGCCGCGAGTTGCTCGCCCTCGCTTTGCGTGATCACGCCCTTCGTCACTGCCTCCTGCCAATCCTGAAGATGAGCGGCGCGCAATCGCTTGGCGATGTCTTCGGAGCTGGTAACGAGCAGAAACGCCTTCTCCAGCCGGGCGACGCCGCCGTCGTCATCGACATGCGAGAGATCAGGCGTCAGGCGGTCGCGCGCGGCCGATGGCTCCAGCACCAGCTGTGCGCATTGATGGATCACGCGATCCGACGGCCCGAGCACGCGGGCGCCCAACGGCTGGATCAGGAATTTTAACACCACGGCAACGAAGCGATTGGGCAAATTCGCGAGAATTTCTGCAAATCGGTTTTCGATGGTCTTAAAACCGCTCGCCATGCACCATTCGAGTGCGGCGAAATCCGCCGGCTGCCGGCCCTCATCCTGCCAGCGTTTTAGCGCCGCAGAGAGCAAATACAGTTCAGACAAAATGTCGCCGAACCGCGCCGACAGCATTTCCTTGCGTTTGAGCGCGCCGCCGAGCGTCAAGAGCGCCATGTCGGCGCATAGCGCGAACGCCGAAGAATAGCGCGACAGCTGGCGATAGAATTGCGTCGCCTCGCCCGCGTCGGGCGCCGGCGCGAATGCACCAAAGGTCCAGTTCCGGCCCCACGCCCGGAACAGCGTGGTGATGCTGTGACCGATATGCTTCCAGAACGCTTTGTCAAAAGCGTCCAGTCCTTTGGTGCGGTCCTGTTCGCCCAGCGCATTCATTTCTTCCAGGAGATAAGGATGGGCGCGGATCGCGCCCTGGCCGAACACGATCAGATTGCGGGTGAGGATGTTGGCGCCCTCCACCGTGATGCCGACCGGCACCGAACGATAGAGATTACCCAAATAATTCTGCGGACCGTCGATCACGGCTTTGCCGCCATGGATGTCCATGGCGTCGTCGATCGCGATCCGCATCCGCTCGGTCGCCTGCAATTTCATGATGCCGGAAATCACCGCGGGATGATGGCCCTGGTTGAGCGCCGCACAAGTGAGCCGCCGCGCCGCGTCGAGCAGATAGGCCGTCCCTGCGATGCGCGCCAGCGGTTCCTCGATGCCCTCGAATTTGCCGATCGGCACGTTGAACTGCTCGCGGATGCGGGCGTAGGCGCCGGTGGTGCGCGCCGCGTAGGCCGCACCCGCGGCCGACAATGACGGCAGCGAGATGCCGCGGCCGGCGGCAAGCGCCGTCATCAGCATTTTCCAGCCCTCACCCAGCCGTTCTTGTCCGCCAATGATGTAATCCATGGGAATGAACACATCGCGGCCCCGGTTCGGGCCGTTCTGAAACACCTGCATCGCCGGCAGATGCCTGCGGCCGATCTCGACACCGGACAAATGGGTCGGGATCAGCGCCACGGTGATGCCGAGGTCTTCGCTCGCGCCGACGAGATGATCGGGGTCATAGGCCTTGAAGGCCAAACCCAATAGCGTCGCCACCGGGCCGAGCGTGATGTAACGCTTGTGCCAGTTCAGGCGCAGCCCAAGCACTTCTCGTCCTTCGAAATCGCCTTTGCAGATGATGCCGCTATCGATCATCGACGCGGCATCGGAGCCGGCTTCCGGACTGGTCAATCCAAAGCAGGGAATCTCGCGGCCGTCGGCAAGCCGCGGCAGCCATTGCTGCTGCTGGTCTTTGGTGCCGAAGCGCATCAGGAGTTCGCCGGGCCCGAGCGAGTTCGGCACCATCACGGTGACGGCGGCCGTCAGCGAGCGCGTTGAAATTTTTCGCACCACTTCGGAATGGGCATAGGGCGAGAAGCCGAGCCCGCCGAATTCCTTGGGAATGATCATGCCGAAGAATTTTTCGCGCTTGATAAAATCCCAGACCTCGGGCGGCAGATCGCGCCACTCCCAATTGATCTTCCATTCGTCGAGCATCGCGCAGAGCGCATCGACCGGACCGTGGAGGAAGGCCTGTTCTTCCGCCGTCAGCGCGGCCTGCGGATATTGCAGCAGTTTTGCCCAGTTGGGATTGCCGGCGAACAGGTCCGCGTCCCACCAGACGTCGCCGGCCTCCAGCGCCTCGCGCTCGGTATCCGACATCGCAGGCAATACGCCGCGCGCCCAGGAGAAGATCGGCTTGGTGATGATGTCGCGGCGAAAGGCAAAAGAGGTCATGGCGATGTCCTCATGCTCGATGGACTCACGCGATCCGGCGGTCCCGCATCTGCGAAAGACGGTTCATTCTAGCGGAAAGCGTGAGATTCAGGTGAACTTCGCATCGAAAAATGAAACGAAATTGAACCAGCGCGAGACAACGGCGCGCTTCGTTAACAGTTCCGGAAAACGCTGTCGGTTCACCTCGCCCCGCTTGCGGGGAGAGGTCGGCGCGGA
>DATBYN010000261.1:0-2682 GCA_036513695.1 Bradyrhizobium sp.
CCGCTCGGGGACGCAGTCGGTTCCGGCCGCGTCGATGCGGCTGCCGCCAGCCCGGAACCCGGCTACGGCGTGTCGGTCGTGCCGTTGCAATACGTCTCCGCGCAAGCCGTGGTGAAGCTGCTGGACAGTTTTGCCACTAAACCGGGAACGGTTCGCGCCGACACGACGCGGAATATCCTTTTGATTCAGGGTAGCGGCGCCGAGCGCCGCGCGGCGGTGGATACCGTGCTCAGTTTCGACGTCGACTGGATGCGCGGTCAATCGGTCGGAATTTATCCGATCGTCAACAGCGCCCCGGAACCGATCATCACTGAACTCGAAAAGATCATGGATTCCGGCGATAGCGGCCTCAGCCAGAGCGTCGTGAAGTTTCAACCGATCAGCCGTCTCAACGCGATTTTGGTGGTGAGCCGGAAGCCGGCGCTGCTTCGAACCGCCGCGACCTGGATCAAGCGGCTCGACAATGCCGACACGGGAAGAACCAGCGTTCACGTCTACCGGGTGAAGTATGGCGAGGCCCGCCAGATCGCGCGCGTGCTCACCGAGATGTTCATCGGCGGATCGTCCTCGGCCTCATTGGATAGCGCGAGCAACCAGATCGCGCCGGGATCGGGCTTGTCCGCAACGTCGAGCGGCGATCGGCTGTCGCTCAACAGCAATAGCGGCGGTTCGGCGTCGAGTGTCTTTGGATCCCGCTCAGGGACCGGCGGGGGCGGCGGGTCGGGCTTTGGCGGGTCAGGCTTTGGTGGTACGCCGACAGCGGCTGGAAATGCCGCCGGCGCCGGCGCGGGCACCGGATTGGGCGGATTGGCGGACAGCGGCAGCTCCAGCGCCGGGGGCGGCAAGCCGGTACTGCAAGGCGTGCGGATCACGGCGGATACCGTCAACAACACGCTGCTCATCTATGCGGATCAGGAAAATTACCGGATCATCCAATCGACGTTGCAGCAGGTGGATCAGCCGCAGCTGCAGGTCGCGATCGACGCGACCATCGCCGAGGTCACCCTCACCGACGAGCTGGCCTATGGCGTTCAGTTTTACCTGACCAGCCACAATCTCGGACTAAAGCCAGACCAGGGCTCGGCCCTCAACACCCAATCGGGGGCCTCCACGACGGCGGCGACGACAACCGCCACTGGAACCGCCGCAGCTGCCGGCACGGTCGCCAACGCGTTCATCAACCGTGCGTTGCCCGGTTTCAATTTCCTGATCGGATCGGAGGCACAGCCGAGTTCCATTTTGGATGCTCTCCATACCGTCACCACCGTCAAAGTCCTGTCCAACCCGTCGCTGGTGGTGGTCAACAATCAGGCCGCCACACTCCAGGTCGGCGATGTCGTGCCGGTCTCGACCGGCAGCGCCACGGTGCTGACGACGAGCAACACGGTCGTCAACACCATCGACTATCGCAACACCGGTATCATTCTGCGCGTCTCTCCCCGCATCAACCTCAATGGCAATGTCAGGCTCGATGTCGAACAGGAGATCAGCAATGTTTCGCCGCAGACTGCCGCCAGTTTGACGCCGACGGTCTCCGAGCGAAAGGTCAAGAGCTCGATTTCGGTGGCGACCGGCCAGACCGTGCTGTTGGCCGGGTTGATCAGCGAACAGCAAAACAAGGGCCGCAACGGGATTCCCGGGCTCGATCAAATTCCGGGCCTCGGCGACGCCTTCGCCCATCAGGACTACAAGACGACGCGCACCGAGTTGATCATCTTTATCCGTCCCCAGATCATCCGCGATGGTACCGATGCGCACTACGTCGCAGAAGAACTTCGGTCCAAATTGCGCGGAAACCTCGGCGCGAGTATTGCAAATGATCCACGGGTCCCAGGCCCGCACTGACGTTGGCCAGCACATGCAGTGCGGTCCATGCACGCCCGACGGGGGCGTCAGCGAACGGTGTGACCGAGACGATCGATGGAGATTGAGTTCAGTGTGCCGACTAGTTGCTGCGATTTTATTCGTGATCTGTTTGACCGGCGTCGACAGCTTGCGTCCGGTCCATGCCGGTGGAATGAGGCAGGCGTCGGCTGCTTATTCGAGGGGCGACTACATTCGCGCCGCTAACGCGTTATCGTATTTGGCGCAGAGCGGAAACGCCCGGGCACAGGGGCTGCTCGGCTTCATGTACGAAAACGGCTTCGGCGTACCGCAGGCCTATGACGCGGCCGCCGATCTCTATCAGAGAGCCGCGATACAGGGCGACCCTTTTGCGCAGAGCCGGCTCGGCTTGATCTATGACAAGGGCCACGGCGTGCCGCAAAACGCGATCCTGTCCTATAAGTGGCTTGACCTCGCTGCGGCGCACGCGACCAAGCGCGAGCGCGACTATTACTTGAGGCTTCGCAATGCGGTGGCCTCGAAAATGTCGTCCATTCAGATCGTCGAAGGCCAGCGGCTGGCCTTGATCTGGGCGCCGGGACGCTGGTGAGAAAAGCCCGCGGCGCTTTACTGTTCGCGCAAGCCGAAATCCCTTTGTGTTGAAAATACTTCCACGACTGCATCGCGTCGCGCGAAGCGTCATGTCCGTGTCAATCGTCCGCAACAACTGACGATGTAGTCTGCCGTCGTCGGCAAACATGTTGCGCTTTTTTTCAACTCGATCACTTGGGCCGACTTCAAGGAGAGGGCGATGAAACGATTCAAGGCTGTTCTTGGCGCGCCAATTTCACTGGCGCT
>DATBYN010000262.1:0-6807 GCA_036513695.1 Bradyrhizobium sp.
TGACTTCTCCCTCGCCCCGCTCTTGCGGGGAGAGGGTTGGGGTGAGGGGCTGCTTCCGCGAATGCAGAAGCACAACGTATGCGGAGACTCCCCCTCACCCGGATCGCACCGGACGATGCGGAGCCTGTCATCGGGCGCGCATTCGCGCGACCCGTTGGCATCGCTGCGCGATCCGACCTCTCCCCGCAAGAGCGGGGCGAGGGAGAAGTCACCGCTGCGCCTCAACCTAGAGTCATCCCACGCTAGTCGTCCGACGCAGGTCCGCACCAGCCCGGCAGATAGATCGCATCCTTGCTTTTCGCCAGCGCCAGGCTTTTTTCCATGGCCTTTTCGAAATTGGCATCGACGCTCGCGCGCGATATCTGACGGCGCAGGAAGTCCGCCCACAGGAATTCGCTGAACGGTGTGGTGTCTTTGGCAAAACCGCCGGACCGTCGCAATTCGCCGGCAAGGCTGCGGTAAGGATCGTCCTTGAGGTCGGTGATCGATTTTGGAAGATCCTTGAAGTGCCGGCGTTCGCCCTTGGCGTCGTAGGGATAGACCCATCGCTTGTTATCCATCACCCCCCAGAACGCCTCGCGTTGCACCATGGTGAGATCGCCGATCACGGTGACCAGAATGTCCTCGATGCCTTCCTCGTGAAGCGCGCGCGCCAGATGATGATGGTCGACGACGTAGTAGCGCTTGTCCGATCCGAGAACCACCGGGATCATATGTCTGCCGAGAAACTCGCCCTGTGTTTTCTTCGACTTGTGCTCCTTCCAGTACTCGCGCAAGCGCTTGCGCTTTTCCTTCACCTCCCGCAATCCGACAGTCATCTGCGTCGGACGCAGCGAGAGGATTGGAACAGCATGAAGGATCGGTTCGCGCGTATTCGCCATGGCTTGAAACCCCTTGTCTGACGCCAAAAAAACGCCCTCTGAAATCAGACCGACTATGCCATGATGGCGGAGGCGAATAAATGCCCTTGCTGGTTGAGAGATTTGGAAGATGGTTAAGAGCTTGAGCGAACGAACACCGAAGGCGCGGGTGGTCCGGCTTGGCGGCCGCGAAATCATCGTCGCGGAAGGACAGCATCTCGGGTTTTGGGCCGACATCAGCCATCGCTGCATGACCGCCTCCTGGCCGTCCTTCATCGGCGGAGCCGTGCTGGTGTTCGTCGTCTTCAACGCGATTTTCGCAGGCCTCTACTGGATCGGAGATCAGCCGATCGCGAACGTGCCCGGCGGCGCCTATATCGACTATCTCTATTTCAGCATCGAGACGCTTTCGACCGCCGGCTACGGCGACATGCATCCGCAGACCCATTACGGGCATTTCGTCTCGGCGGTCGAGCTGTTCACAGGCATCTTCTCGATGTCGTTGATGACCGGGTTGATCTTTGCGCGCTTCTCGCGGCCGAATGCCCGGCTGCTATTCGCCGACAATGCGGTCATCTCAAACCATGAGGGCAAGCTGACGCTGATGGTGCGCTTCGTCAACGAACGTCACAACATCATCGCCAACGCCGCCGCCAAACTATGGCTGCTCAGGAACGAGATGAGTTTGGAGGGCCGGGAGTTCCGAAGGTTCTACGAGTTGCCGCTGGTGCGCAACGAGCACCCGGCGCTCGCATTGAGCTGGACGCTTTATCATGTCATCGACGAGCAAAGCCCGCTTTACGGGCTCAGCGCCGCCGACTTCGCGGCAGCCGATGTTTCGCTCGTGGTGGTGGTGTCCGGATACGACGCTGTTGCGGCGCAAACAATCCACGCCCGAAAGAATTACGAATATCCCGCCATTCTGTTTGGGCAGCGCTACGCCGATATCCTCGACCGCACCGAAGACGGCCGGATCAGGATCGACTACGGCAGGTTCCATGAGACTATGGAGGGATAGTCTATCGCATCCGTGCCATGTCAACATTTTCTGTGAGACACGCTCTGCGCGTGCTAAATAGGATCAGGACGTGCCGGAACTGACTCACGTGAAACCCCAGCGGCCCATCGCATCGGAAGACGAGCACCGCGTGCTCGAATTCCGGCCGCGTACCCAGGCCCCGGGCCGGCTGCGGAACCCGGGCGAGCGCAGCGGCAACGAGGGCACGCGAGGCGCGGCGAACGATTTGTCGCGCTATGAGCGAGACCGCAGCGAGCCGGACGATTTCCGCCACCGCATGCTGGCCAACCTTGCGGCGCTGGCTTTTACCATCGCGCTGACCGCGGTTGGAATTTGGCTCGCCATGAGCATTGCGGATCTGCGCAAGACCCAGGACTGCGTGCTGATGGGGCGGCGCGATTGCGCGCGCATCGCGACGCCGCATTTCTGAACGTTTCAGCGGGCGGGCCTTGTCAGGCAGATCTTGTCAGGCAGATCTTGTCAGGCAGGTGTTGTCAGGCACGTCTTTGTCAGGAAACTCTTGCCGGTTTGGCGCCGATATCCGATCTTGGCCCTCTCGCCCGGCTCCATTGAACTCAAGGCGTCGCTCCGATATACGGGCACTCTGCTCCGGGTCGCGGGAATGGGGCATTCCGGGGCGCCGCGCCCGCCTCCCGTGCCGATCTGGAATTTATCCTCAATATATCAAAGGCTTAGTAATGTCCTCCACATTCGATCAGGTCGCCACGATCATTGCTGAAACCTGCGACATCCCGCGCGACACGATCACGCCTGAAAGCCATGCCATCGACGATCTGGGGATCGACAGCCTCGATTTTCTCGACATTGCGTTCGCGATCGACAAGGCGTTCGGGATCAAGCTGCCGCTGGAAAAGTGGACGCAGGAAGTCAATGATGGCAAGGCCACCACCGAGCAATATTTCGTCCTGAAAAACCTCAGCGCGCGCATCGACGAACTGGTCGCCGCCAAGGGCGAGAGCACGTAACCGCGCATCATGCATCTCGAATATTTCAAGCTGATCGACCGCATTCTCGACCTCAACACGGCAGAGAAGACCATTGTGGCCGAGGCGCGGGTTCCGGAAACGAGCACGATCTTTGAGGGGCATTTCCCGGGCCACCCGATCATGCCCGGGGTGTTGCTGATTGAATCGATGGCGCAGACCTCGGGCTGGCTATTGCTGGCGCTGATGAAGTTCGAGCGCATGCCGTTTCTGGCCGCGGTCAAGGAAGCCAAGATGCGCGGCTTTGTGTCGCCCGGGGAAGTGCTGACGATCGAGGCCAACGTGCTGCACGAAGGGTCGGGCTATGCCATGACCGAGGCGCGGGTCAAGGTCGGCGGCAAGCTGAGAAGCAACGCGACAATCACCTTCAGCCACGTCCCCTTCCCCAATCCGGAATTGCGCGGACACATGGATGAGGAGGCCAAGCGCATCGGCTTTCCCCAGCAGGCGCTGCTGCCATGACCCGGACGAACGCTTTGAGCCAGGGATCGACGCAAGCGCCGACGGAAGTCTGGATCACCGGCATTGGTCTTGCGACCTCGCTCGGCGAGGGGCTCGACGCGAACTGGGACGCGCTCAATCAACGGCGCATCAATGTCGATGAAAAGAGTTTTGCGCCCTACATCGTCCACCCCTGGGCGCAGGTCAATCTCGACACCCAGATCCCCAAGAAGGGCGACCAGCGCCAGATGGAAGCCTGGCAGCGCATCGGGACCTATGCCGCCGGGCTCGCGCTGGATTCCGCCGGCGTCAAAGGCAACAAGGAAATTCTGGGCCGGATGGACATGGTGATCGCGGCCGGCGGCGGCGAGCGGGACCTTGCGGTCGATTCGGCGATCCTGAGTGCACAGGCGAAGGGCAATTCGGCGCCCGGCTTCCTCAACGAACGGCTGATGAACGATCTGCGGCCGACCTTGTTTCTGGCGCAGCTCTCCAACCTGCTCGCCGGCAACATTGCCATCGTCCACGGAGTCTGCGGCACCTCGCGCACCTTCATGGGCGAGGAAGCCGCCAGCATCGACGCGGCCCGTATCGCGCTGGCGCGCATCGCCGCCGGCCAGAGCGACATCGTGCTGATCGGCGGCTCGCACAACGGCGAGCGCAAGGACCTTCTGGTTCTCTTCGAGTTCGGCGATTTCAACCTCAAGGACAAATTCGCTCCGGTGTGGGCGCGTCAGGAGAACGCAGGCTTCGCGCTCGGCTCCGCAGGCGCCTTTATTGTCATCGAGTCCAAGGCGCACGCGCTGGCTCGCGGAGCCAAGCCGTTCGCGCGCCTGACCAACGTCGTCGCGGATCGGTCCCGGCGCAAGCAAGTGGGCGACGTCAAGACAACGCTGGAAAAACTTTGGTCACAGCTCGGCAAGCTCGAAAGTAACGGCGCTATCATCACCGGCGCCACCGGCGCCGAACCGGTGACGTCAGAGGAACGATCGTTCCTGAAGCAACATCCGGATTTCGCGGTGCGGGCGACCGGCACCATGTTCGGCCACACCGTGGAAACCCAATTTCCGCTGGGACTGGGCCTGGCTGCGCTTGCGATCTCGCGCGGCAGCTTGTTTCCGCCGAACGATTCCTCGGGGCTGGAGATTGAAATGTCCAAGCCGCCGGCCCAGATTGTAGTGGTAGGCGCAGGTCACTGGCGCGGCGAAGGGATGGCGCTCGTCGAGGCGATTAAGTGACGACGGCGATTTGACTGGTGGGGAAAACATG
Source organism: Bradyrhizobium sp. (assembly GCA_036513695.1). Taxonomy (GTDB): domain Bacteria; phylum Pseudomonadota; class Alphaproteobacteria; order Rhizobiales; family Xanthobacteraceae; genus Bradyrhizobium. The sequence goes on from DATBYN010000262.1 coordinate 4,593, forward strand.
ACAGCACCACGCGACAAATTCGGAAGGCCGATCGTCGTCGTCACCGGCATGGGCATTGTTACTTCGCTGGGCGCCGGCAAGACCGATAATTGGGCGAAGCTAAGCGCGGGCTGCTCCGGCATCCGCACCGTCACCCGCTTCCCGATCGATGGCCTGAAGACGACCATGGCGGGCACTGTCGATTTCCTGGACGTCGAGCCATTCTCGTCGACCGGACTTACCGAACGTCTCGCCGAACTCGCTACCGAAGAAGCGCTCGAGCAATCCGCCATTGGCTCCAAGGGCGACTTTCCAGGACCGCTGTTTCTTGCCGTCGCACCGGTCGAGGTCGAGTGGCCGCAGCGATTGGAGCTCGGACGCAGCGTCGGAAAGCAGGAACTCGATTACAACGACCTGCTGCAGGTCTCTGGCGGCGGAAAGTTCGCGCCCTATCATCGCCGTTTCATGTTCGGGTCGGTGGCCGGTCATCTGGCGGAAAAATTCGGCACCAAGGGCTCGCCGATCTCGTTATCCACCGCCTGCGCATCCGGCGCGACCGCGATCCAGCTTGGCGTCGAGGCGATCCGCCGCGGCGAAACCGACGCCGCCCTGTGCGTGGGCACCGATGGTTCGGTCAATCCGGAAGCGATGGTGCGGTTTTCACTCCTGTCCGCACTGTCGACGCGGAACGAGCCGCCTCAGGCGGCGTCGAAACCGTTCTCGAAGAATCGCGACGGCTTCGTGATGGCGGAAGGCGCCGGTGCGCTGGTGCTGGAAAGCTATGAGGCTGCGACCGCCCGCGGTGCGCCGATCCTCGGCGTGCTGGCCGGCTGCGGCGAGCTGACCGACTCATTCCACCGCACGCGCTCGAGCCCCGACGGCAAGCCGATCATCGGCTGCATGCTGAAGACCCTGGCGGACGCCGGCATGGCGCCGGAACAGATCGACCACATCAACGCCCACGGCACCGCGACGCCTGAAAACGACAAGATGGAATATCTGACGACATCAGCGGTGTTCGGCGAACATGCCAAGCAGATTCCGGTGTCGTCGAACAAGTCGATGGTCGGCCACACCATCTCGGCGGCCGGCGCGGTCGAAGCGGTGTTTTCTCTGCTGACACTCGAACACCAGCGAATTCCGCCCACCATCAACTATGATACGCCGGATCCGACGATCCTGTTCGACGTGGTCGGCAACAAGGCGCGCGATGCCCGCGTCACCGCGGTGATGTCGAATTCGTTCGGCTTCGGCGGCCAGAATGCTTCGCTGATCCTGACGCGCGAACCGGTTTGACAAGCGCGCCGCTTGCAACCATGAGCCGCCGGCTCCTTCGCACCAAGGCGCGTGTTCGCGACGCCGCCAAGCCGATGACGGAAGCTGCAGTAGGCGCGCTGACGGTCGCGTTGCTGCGCACGACGCGCTATTTCGATCCGGTCAAGACCGCCAATTTGTTCGGCCGCGTTACGCGCTTCATCGGCTGCAGGCTCCGCGAGGACCGGATCGGCCGCGAGAATCTCAAGGCCGCCTTCCCGGAAAAATCTCCTGAAGAGATCGAAACCATTCTAGCCGGCGTTTGGGACAATCTCGGTCGCATCGGCGCCGAGTTCGCCCACCTCGATCACATCTGGGACTACGACGCGGATCATCCCGAAAAGGAGAGCCGCATCGAATTCGGAGCGCGAACAAAACAACTGTTCGATCAGCTCAGGGATGACGGCAAGCCGGCGTTGATCTTCACAAGCCATCTCGGCAGTTGGGAACTGCCTGCGTTGGGCGCGGTCGCGCACGGACTGGATTGCGCCATCCTGTATCGGCGGCCGAACATCGAATCGGCTGACCATGCTATTGAGCGGATACGCGCGGTCAATATGGGGACGCTGATTCCCGCCGGCCGCGAGGCGCCGCTCAAGCTCGCAGAGGCCCTGAAAAACAACCAGCATGTCGCCATGCTGGTCGATCAATATCTCACCAACGGCGTCGAGGTGACGTTCTTCGGCCGCAAGACCAAGGCCAACCCGATGCTGGCGCGGCTGTTGCGGCAGGTCGAGTGCCCGATCCATGGCGTGCGCATCATTCGCCTGCCCGGTCATCGCTTCCGCGCCGAACTTTCCGAGGAGGTCAAGCCGGTGCGCGACGCCGCAGGCCAGATCGACGTTGCCGGCACGACGCAGGCGATCACATCGGTGGTCGAGGGCTGGATCCGCGAATATCCCGACCAGTGGCTGTGGCTGCA
>DATBYN010000263.1:0-4972 GCA_036513695.1 Bradyrhizobium sp.
TCCCGGCTCAAGGCCGGGACGACGTGGGTGAGGTCCGCACCTAAAACTAACCATCCATCTTCGCAGGCGTCAGCTGTACGGATTCGCCGCAACCGCAGGCGCCGGTCTGGTTCGGATTGTTGAAGATGAACTGCGCCGACATCTTGTCGGCCTTGTAATCCATCTCGGTGCCCAGCAAGAACAGCACCGCCTTGGGGTCGACCAGGATTTTTACGCCCTTGTCCTCGACGACTTCGTCGGACGGGCGCACCTCGTGGGCATATTCGACCGTATAGGACTGCCCGGCGCAGCCGCCATTCTTGACCCCGACGCGAAGGCCGACGATCTCGGAATCGGCGCGTTTTGTCAGCTCGGTGATCCGCTGCGCGGCAGCTTCCGTCAGCCGCATGACTTGCGGGCGCGGCCGCGGCTTCGGCTTGGATACAGGCATTGGTGATGCAGGTGTCATATCATTCATCTATTCAGTCCTCGCAGCACGTCAATGCCGCCATTTCCCGTTAAGCTCTGATGCGCTTTGTGTTTGAGCATGATCTTTTCGGAAAACCGGCTTCCACTTTTCCGGGTCATGCTCCAACGCCTCACCACATATTAAGGACGAGGCGCGCCTCGTCGCTCATCCGGTCCGGCGACCACGCCGGCTCCCAGACCAGATTGACATTGACCACGCCGACGCCGGGAACGCTGGCGACCGCGTTCTCCACCATTTGCGGCAATTCGCCTGCCGCCGGACAGTTCGGCGTCGTCAGCGTCATCACGACGTCGACGGTGCGGTCGTCCTTGATGTCGACCTTGTAGATCAGCCCGAGCTCATAGATGTCGGCCGGAATTTCCGGATCGAACACGGTTTTGAGCGCAGCAACGATTTCGCCGCCCAGCCGCTCGGTCTCCTCCGGCGGCAACGCCGAACTCGTCTCCATATTGCCGGTTTTGACTTCGGGGTTCTTGGTTTCTGCTACATCGCTCATGCAAACAATTCCCGCGCCTTGATCAGTGCCTGTGCCAGATGGTCGACTTCTTCCCGGGTATTATACATGCCGAACGAGGCCCGGCACGTCGCCGTCACGTTGAACCGCTCTAAAAGCGGCATCACGCAATGGGTGCCGGCGCGCACCGCGATCCCCTGCCGGTCGATCACGGTGGCGACATCGTGGGGATGGGCGCCCTTCATCTCGAACGAGATGATCGGACCCTTGCCGCGCGCGGTGCCGATCAGGCGTAGCGAGTTGATTTCGCGTAAGCGCCCCTCGGCGTACGTCAAGAGATCATGCTCGTGCGCGGCGATGCGTTCCTTGCCGATCGAATTGACGTAGTCGATCGCCGCCCCAAGCCCGACCGCCTCGACGATCGCCGGCGTCCCCGCCTCGAATTTGTGCGGCGGATCGCCATAGGTGATCCAGTCTCTTGTCACTTCGCGGATCATCTCGCCGCCGCCATTATAGGGACGCATCGCGACGAGATGCTCGTGCTTGGCGTAGAGCACGCCGATCCCGGTCGGGCCATACAGCTTGTGGCCGGTGAACACATAGAAATCAGCGCCGATGTCTTGCACGTCGATCGCGAGATGAACCGCGCCCTGGCTGCCGTCGATCAAGACCGGGATGCCGCGGGCATGGGCGATCTTCACCACATCCTTGACCGGCACCATGGTGCCGAGCGCATTCGACATCTGCGTGATCGCCACCAGTTTTGTCCGCGGCGTCAGCGCCTTTTCGAATTCGTCGATCAGGAAATTGCCTTCGTCATCGACGTCGACCCATTTGATGACGGCGCCATGGCGCTCCCTGAGGAAATGCCAGGGCACAATGTTGGAGTGGTGCTCCATGATCGAGATCACGATCTCGTCGCCCGCCTTGATGTTGGGCTCACCCCAGGAATAGGCGACGAGGTTGATCGCCTCGCTGGCGTTGCGGGTGAAGACGATCTCTTCGCTGCGCCCCGCATTGAGAAATTTTGCGACTTTGGCGCGCGCGCCTTCATAGGCTTCGGTTGCCGCATTGGCGAGGTAATGCAATCCGCGATGCACGTTGGCGTATTCGGTCTTGTACGCCTCCGTCATGCGATCGAGCACCGCGTTCGGTTTCTGCGCGGAGGCTGCGTTGTCGAGATAGACCAGCGGCTTGCCGTAGACTTTTAGCGCCAGCGCAGGAAAGTCGTCGCGTACCCGGGCGACGTCGTAGGAACCATTCAGGACCGCCGGATGCATGGTCATCCCCGTGCCGCCAACCAACGCTGTGCCGCTGAGATCACAAGTTCGCGCAAGGCGTCATTGGCGATTGATTCGATCGCTTCGCCCACAAAAGCCTGGATCAAGAGCGCCTGTGCTTCTTTCTCGGAAAGGCCGCGCGCCCGCAGATAGAACAACAGGCTCTCGTCGAGCGCGCCGGTGGTCGCGCCATGGCCGCAGGTGACGTCGTCGGCGAAGATTTCGAGTTCCGGCTTGTTGTCGGCTTCCGCCTCGTCGGACAGTAGCAGCGCCCGCGTCATCATCTTGGCGTCGGTCTTCTGCGCATGGGGGCGAACGATGATGCGGCCCTGAAACACCGAATGGCCGCGGTCGTCGAGCACCGAGCGGAAGATTTCGCGGCTCGCGCAGTTCGGCACCGCATGATCCAGAAGCATTGTGGTGTCGGCATGCTGGCGACCATTGAGCAGATTGACGCCATTGGCCTCGACGCGCGAACCCTCGCCGGCAAAGACGATCGTAGGCTGATAGCGGCTCACATTGGACCCGCTGGTCATGCCGAAGGTGTTGAAATGCGCGTGGGCGCCCAGCGTCACGACAGCCGACGAAATGTTGAAGGCGTCGCGGCTGTCCTCGACCAGACGCACATGGTCCAGCCGTGCGTCATCGCCAATCGAGATGACAGCTGAGTCATGGACCTGATAGTTCTTGGCGCCATCGGCGGCGATATAGCTTTCGACCAGCGTCACGCTGGCGGCCTTACCGAGCTGCAGTAGCGAGCGGGTGAACATCGCCGAAGGCGCAGCCCCGCTGGCGATATGGACGATATGCAGAGGCTGTGTCAGCGCCGCGCCGTCCGCGACGTCGAGCACCAGGCCGTCCGTCATGACAGCGCTGTTGAGCGCGACCATGGCATCGGCGTTGCCGGGCGTGAATAGCTGCGCTTGCAGCGCCGCGTCGCCAGCTTCCAGCACCTCGCGCAGCGTGCGGATGCCGAGACCTTTTTCGAGGTTTGTCAGTTCGGACAGGCTTGGCGCAAACACGCCGTCGACCAGCACCAACCGGCGCACACCGGCGATGGCGTGCAGCTTCAAGGCCGCACCCGCGCGCTTGAGCGCCGCGGCATCCGGCGCGGGCGCAAGCGGTAGCACTTCGCGCATCAGGACGCGCAAATCGGTATACTTCCACTCCTCGATCCGCCGGTGCGGCAGTCCGGCGCGCTCATAGGCTTCGAACGCCTGCCGCCTGAGTTCGGCGACCTTGCCAGCGCCCGGCAAACGATCCCGCGCAACGACAAAAATATCGCTCAGCGCGCGTCCGGTTTCGGTTTTGGCGAGTACCAAGTTCATGACAAAATCCGTTTCGGCATCAGGCGGCGTCTTCGAACTGCGCGTAGCCGGAAGCTTCGAGCTCGAGCGCCAGTTCCTTATCCCCGCTCTTCACCACGCGGCCTTTCGACATCACGTGCACGAAGTCCGGCACGATATAATTCAGAAGCCGCTGGTAATGCGTGATCACCACCATGGCGCGATCCGGCGAGCGCAGCGCGTTGACGCCGTCGGCGGCAATCCGTAGCGCGTCGATGTCGAGGCCGGAATCCATCTCGTCGAGGATGCACAGGCTCGGCTCGAACAGCGCCATCTGCAAAATCTCGTTGCGCTTCTTCTCGCCGCCGGAGAAGCCGACATTGACGCCACGGCGCAGCATGTCCTGCGGAATGTTCAGCCGGGCTGCGACTTCGCGCACCTTCTTCAGAAAGTCCGGCGTCGAGAATTCGCTCTCGCCGCGCGCCTTGCGCTGGGCGTTGAGCGCCGTGCGCAGGAACGTCATGGTCGCGACCCCCGGAATTTCGACCGGATACTGGAACGCCAGGAACACGCCCTTGGCGGCGCGCTCATCGGGCGACATTTCCAGCAGGTCTTCGCCGTCGAACAGAATCTCGCCGCCGGTGACTTCATAGCCCGGCTTGCCTGCGATGACATGGCTCAGCGTCGATTTGCCGGAGCCGTTCGGCCCCATGATCGCGTGCACCTCGCCCTTGTTCACGGTGAGCGAAAGTCCATGGAGGATTTCACGATCGTCGACACGAACCTGCAGATCTCTGACTTCGAGTAATGGCATTCTTTTTCCTAACTCAGTCATCGGAGGGTAGCGGCTTTGCCGCTGACGCCTGCACGACGTTTATCCAACCGAACCTTCCAGCGAGATCGAGATCAGTTTTTGCGCCTCGACCGCGAATTCCATCGGCAATTGCTGCAGCACGTCTTTCACAAAACCGTTGACCACGAGGCCGACGGCTTCCTCTTGGCTCAGCCCGCGCTGCACGCAGTAGAACAGCACGTCTTCCGAAATTTTTGACGTCGTCGCCTCGTGCTCGAACAGCGCCGAAGAATTCTTCGCCTCGATATAGGGCACGGTATGCGCGCCGCATTTGTCGCCGATCAGCAGCGAGTCACATGCCGTGAAATTGCGCGCGCCGGTCGCCTTGCGATGCGCGGTCACAAGCCCACGATAGGTGTTCTGCGAGACGCCGGCGGCGATGCCCTTGGAGATGATGCGGCTGGTCGTGTTCTTGCCCAAGTGAATCATCTTGGTCCCGCTATCGACCTGCTGGTGGCCGTTCGAGATCGCGATCGAGTAAAACTCGCCGCGCGAGTTATCGCCGCGCAAGATGCAGCTCGGATATTTCCAGGTGATCGCCGATCCCGTCTCGACCTGGGTCCAGGAGATCTTCGAATTGTCGCCGCGGCAATCGCCGCGTTTGGTGACAAAATTGTAGATGCCGCCCTT
>DATBYN010000264.1:0-4005 GCA_036513695.1 Bradyrhizobium sp.
CGACTACTGGCGCAACTGGCGCGCGGCGAAAGAATTGGGAGTGTTCGCGTAGCAATGCACAATCGCGAGGAGACGCGATGAAAGATCGCGACGAGATCGCGCAAGCGTTGGCGGCTTCCGGCTACATCGCCGATGGTGAACTCGCGACTGCGATCTCGCTGATGCAACTGCTGCGGCGTCCGCTTCTGCTCGAAGGCGAGGCGGGCGTCGGCAAGACTGAGGTGGCAAAGGCACTGGCCTCAGCGCACGCGACCGAATTGATCCGCCTGCAATGCTATGAGGGGCTCGATCAATCGGCCGCGCTCTATGAATGGAACTACCAGCGCCAACTGCTCTCGATCCAGGCCCATCACGGCGCCGATGCCGAGACCATCGAGGACCGGATTTTTTCCGAAAAATACCTGCTGGAACGGCCGCTGCTCGCCGCGATCCGCCGGGCCAAACCGCCGGTGCTGCTGATCGACGAGATCGACCGCGCCGACGATGAGTTCGAGGCGTTTCTGCTGGAGCTGCTCTCGGATTTCCAGGTCTCGATCCCCGAACTCGGGACGATTGCCGCAACCACGATCCCGCATGTGGTCCTGACCTCCAACGGCACCCGAGAACTCTCAGACGCGCTGCGCCGCCGCTGTCTCTATCACTATGTCGATTATCCCGACGTCGATCGCGAGGCGCGCATCATCATGGCGCGGATCGATGGCTCGACCGCGTCGCTATCGTTGCAGATCGCGCGGATGGTTGAGGGCATCCGCAAAGAGGAGTTGCGAAAAGTCCCGGGCGTCGCGGAGACGCTGGACTGGGCGGCGGCGCTGGTCGGCATCGGTGTGCACGATTTGCATGAGGCGCCGGAAATCGTGCACGAGACCCTGATGTGCCTGCTTAAAACCCATGAGGACAAGTCGCGCGTAACACGCGAGGTAACAAAACGTTTGCTGGGGAAGGTCGCATGAGTTGCTGCGGTCCCACTCCCGACCATGAAGAGCTCGAGGAGCTTTCGCGCCTCGTCGCGACCAAACTCGCGGCATTCCTCAAAACGCTGCGCGACAGCGGCTTTGCCGTTGGCCCCCAGGAAGGCAAGGATGCGGCCTCCGTGATGGCGGCGGGCTTTGCCGATAGACCGGGCCTGTTGCGTTCGGCCTTCAAACATCTGTTCTCGGCGCGGAAATCCGACTGGGAAAAATTCGACGGGCTGTTCGACGCGTTCTGGCTGGGAAAACGCGTGCGGTCGCGATCCCTGACCATGGGCTCAGTGAAGGCGGCCAACAGCCCGTCGCTGAAGAGCCTGCGAGATAGAAATTCCGAGCCAACCGGAAGCGAAGCGGCCAGCGACCAGATTCCATCGGCGGACAATGACGCGCCCGAGGGGCGCAGCGGCGAGGGCCGCATGGAAGGCGCTTCGCGCGCGGAAAATCTGGCGGAAGTCGATTTCCGCAAGATGGCCGACCCCGACCAGATCGAGCAGGCGCATGCGGTCGCGGCGCAACTCGCAAAGACCATGCGCGCGCGATTGACCCGCCGCGATCTGGCGCGGCGGCGCGGCTACCGTCTCGATTTGCGAAGGACGATCCACAGCAATATCAGCCATGGCGGCGTGCCGATTTCTCTCGTCAAACGGCAGCGCAAGGAAAAGCCGCTGCGTCTGGTCATGCTGCTCGACGCTTCCGGCTCGATGAGCATGTACACCGGCGTGTTTTTGCGGTTCATCCACGGCGTGCTCGATGAGTTTCGCGAGGCCGAGGCATTCCTGTTCCACACCCGGCTTGCTTACGTCTCCGACGCGATGAAGGAAAAGGATGCTGCGCGCGCGCTCGATCGTTTGTCGATCATGGCGCAGGGCGCCGGCGGCGGCACCAAAATCGGCGAGAGCCTGCAGACGTTCAACCGCTGGCACGCGGCGCGCGTAATCCATTCGCGCACCTGCGTGATGATCGTCTCCGACGGTTACGAGACCGGCGATGCCGCGCTGCTCGGCCGCGAGATGGCGGCCTTGGCAAAGCGTTGCCGCCGCATCGTCTGGCTCAATCCGATGATGGCGTGGCAGGGTTATGCGCCGGAGGCCGCCGGCATCAAGGCCGCGCTACCGCATGTCGATCTCTATGCTCCCGCCAACACGCTCAAAAGCCTGACCGAGCTCGAGCCCTATCTGGCAAAGCTCTGAGGGAGACGCCGATGACAAAGCATGTCGAAGTGATGGAGCTCGTCGCCCAGCTCAAGGCCGCCGAGGAAACGTTTGTGCTCGCGACCGTGGTGCGCACGGTGTCGGTGACCGCGGCAAAAGCCGGCGCCAAGGCGATCATCCGCCCCGACGGCACCATCGTCGCGGGCTGGATCGGCGGCGGCTGCGCCCGCGGCGCGGTGCTCAAGGCCGCGCGCGACGCGCTCGCCGACGGCGAGCCGCGCATGGTCTCGGTATTGCCGGAAAATCTCCTGGCCGAGCTCGGCGTCAAGCCCGGCGAGAACCGCGACGGCGTGCGCTTTGCGGAGAACATGTGCCCGAGCAAGGGCACCATGGACGTATTCGTCGAGCCGGTGCTGCCGCATCCCTCGCTGGTGATCCTCGGCGTCAGTCCGGTGGCGCTGTCGCTCGCCACCCAAGCGCGGCAGCTCGGCTATCACGTCACGCTGGCGGCACCTGCGACCGATCTATCGGCCACACCCGACGCGGACATCCTGATCGACGGCTACGCGCTCGGAAAACTCCACGAAGCGAAGCGCTTTGTCGTGGTCTCGACCCAAGGCAAGGGCGACGAAGCCGCATTGCGCATAGCGGTTGCGACCGACGCCACCTATCGTGCCTTCGTCGGCAGCCGCCGCAAGATGATCGTGTTGCGCGAAAAATTGATCGCGGGGGGCGTTGATGCCGCCGCCATCGACCGCGTCAAGGCCCCGGCCGGTCTCGACCTCGGTGCGATCACGCCGGAAGAAATCGCGATGTCGATCTTGGCGGAGATCACCACCCTGCGCCGGCGCGGACAGCGCAACCCCTCACACATCAAGAGCAGTTAGGAACTCACGCGATGCAAATGAATGACAGCCAGCGAATCGAAGCGTCGAGGGAACGCGTGTGGGCCGCGCTCAACGATCCCGCGGTGCTGAAGCAGTGCATTCCGGGCTGTCAAAGCCTCGAAATGTCCGCGCCCAACGAGATGACGGCCACCGTGGTGTTCAAGGTCGGGCCGGTCAAGGCGACGTTCGGCGGCAAGGTGACGTTGTCCGATCTCGATCCGCCGAACAGCTATCGTATTTCGGGCGAAGGATCTGGCGGCGTGGCCGGCTTTGCCAAGGGCGGCGCCGCGGTGCGTCTGGAATCCGAAAGCCCCGACGTCACGATCCTGCATTATGAGGTCGACGCGCAGATCGGCGGCAAGTTGGCCCAGCTTGGCCAACGGTTGATCGATTCAACGGCAAGGAAACTAGCTGGCGAGTTCTTTGCCTCATTCGGAGAAGTTGTTGGTGGGGAGGTCGAGGTGCCTGCAGAAGCGGGAGCCGGTCGCACAAGCTGGATCGGCAAGCTGACGGGTAGAGCCTAGCATCGGTCATTGCGAGGAGCGTGAGCGACGACGACGTGGGTCGCTTCGCTCCACCACCGACGGTCGTCATACCCCGCGAAGGCGGGTATCCAGCAAAGGTAGCCCGGATGAACGGAGCGACATCCGGGAATCCCAGACATCGCGGCACTCATGCGGGCGTCTATGCCGCTTGCCGATGCTCGCGCGCTTTGCGGCGTGCCATGATTGCTTCGACATCCTTCGAATATCTGGTTCCCCACACGCAGAGAGGAGCCAATGCCTTTCCTAAGGTTTTCCCAAAGGCCGTGCGGGAATATTCGACCTTCGGCGGAATCTCCCCATAATCGAGACGCGCGATAATCCCATCCGCCTGCAATTCCTTGAGCTGCTGGATCAGAACTTTATCGCTGACGCCCCCGATCGCCCGTCTTAACTCGCCATAGCGACGGGTGCCATGGGCGAGATGGTAGAGGATCAGCGGCTTCCATTTGCCTCC
>DATBYN010000265.1:0-7470 GCA_036513695.1 Bradyrhizobium sp.
TTGCGCCACCGCCTGATCGAAGTCGCCCTTGTCGGCGGCCTTCTTGGCGTCCGCCAAAACCTGCGCCGTCGTGGTCCATTGATTGCGCAAGGCGCCGGCTTCCTTGTTGGCGGCTTCGGCCGCGGCATAGGCCGCCTTGAAGTCGGCTTCGGAGCTTGCGGCCAGTGCTGACGTTCCGCCTGCGATTAGCAACGCCGCGGCGAGCGCGAGTTTCATGCTGGCTTCCCTCATGGCCGCGCTCCCGGGCCGGAAATCGGAAGGCCGTTGCTGACATAGGACAGATAATATTCGAGATCGCGGTACTCGTCGGCTTGCGGCTCCAGCGGCACGCCGCGGATCTGGCTGTTGCAGGTGGTGAAACGACGGCTGATCGTGCCCATGCCGCTCCATTCCGAACGATAGATCGGCATCGCATTCAAGATCCCGAGCGCAGGCGCGAGGATCTCGGCGCGGATCCGCTCGCCCGGGTTTTGTACATGGCAGCTTGCGCAGGAGAAATTGAGCTGGCCGCGCCGCGTGTAGAAATTGCGCTTGCCGTTCTCATAGGCTTCGAGTGCGCGCGGATCGTTCGGTATCTTGATGTCGAACGGTTTTCCGCGCGACGTGAACGCCATGTAGGCAGTCAGCGCCGCCATGTCGTCCTTCACATAGGATAAAGGCGCCTCGCCATTGGCCTCGCGGCATCGGTTCAGCGCCAACTCAAGTGTGACGACCTTGCCTTCCTTCTCGTCGAAATAGGGATAGTTCTGGCGGATGCCGATGCCGCCGTTCGGAAAGCAATCCGCAAAGCTCTTGCCGTTCTTGAACGGTTTTGAGAACAGCTCCTTGCCGAGATCGAGCGCGAATTCGTACGGCGGGAATTGTTCCTTCTCTTCCCATTGCTTGTGCATGTCCTCATTGAGCGAATAGGGTCCGTTGACGAAATCCTCCGGCTTCAGCTTGGGAAATTTTTGCGTGAAGAATCTCTGGAACGCCTTGGCGTCGGCCACGGGATCGATCGTGTCGGCAGCCGTTGCCGTCGCGCCGAGCGCCAGCGCTGCGAGCGCGAAGGCCGCCGAGGCAAATTGGATCGCAGTCCGCACGTTCATCTCCAACCCTTATTGAATCTTAGCGGTGGTCGTATCGCTCTCGCCCTTATTGTCGACCCAGCTGATTTTGAGGTCGTCCCCCTTCTTGCCGCCTTTAAAACTGAACTTGACGTAAGGATCCTTGGAGACCGCAGGTCCCCAGTCCGCGACGAAGACGGCTTTGCCGTCATATTCGAAGGTCAATTCCCTGATGAAGTGCGGCGGAATGAGCGCGCCGTTGGCGTCCTTGACGAAACCGGAATCCATCGGGTGCTGGATCAGCGCCTGGACTTCGGTGGTCTCTCCGCTCGAGATCGCGCGTACGCGAATAGTCGATGCCATATTAGTCTCCCTCAGGATTCATCTTTGCGCATGATCTGGTCGGAAAACCGGTTTCCACTTTTCCGGATCATGCGCGTATTAGCCGCCGCAGCCGCCGACGGTCACCTTGACTTCCTTGGTGGTGCTGTAAAGCTTGCCGCCGGCTTCGACGATCGCGATCACATTCGTGGTCTTGGCCATTTTCAGGCGATTGGCCACGCTCGGCATGGTTCCAGCCGGAATTTTGTAGGATGCCGCCAGCGCGTTCGGGTTTTCCGCGATCAGGATCGAGATCGAAGTCACGTCGGCGAGCGACGTCGTGACCGAGATCGGAACCACCGCGCCGTTCTCGGCAATTTCCGGCGCATCCATCTTGACCTTGTCCGACGGCTCGGGGGTTTTGCCGTAGAGCGATTTGATCGCGTCAGCGTCGCTCTTTTGCTTGAACGCATCCTCCGGGTATTTGTCGTTGGCCGCGGCGAGGGCGGGAGTCGGGCCAAATGCCATGTTGCCGAGGCCGATCAGCGCGACCACGCCCGCGCCTTGCAGAACCAGGCGCCGCGTCGCCGAAAAGCCGTGAGGTGTCGTCATCTGAAGTCTCTCCTAGGGGATGCGCGCCGATCACAGGGTCTGCAGGAAATCCACCACCGCGTTGATCTCCTGCTCGGACAAAAGGCGATTTCGTCCGAATGGCGGCATCACGGTTTGCGGATTGCGCTTTGTTTCATCGGTGACGATGGCGACGAGCTCGTTACGGTCAGGGTATTTGCTTTTGATATCCTTTAGCGCCGGCCCGATGGTGCCGGGAAGATCGCCGCCCTTGATATCGTGGCAGGTCAGGCAATTGCCCTTGCCGCGATCGAATGCGATCTTTTGGCCCTCGGCCGCGGCCGATTGCGCGCTGGCTGGCGTGGCGGCGCCGATCAGCAGCGCCAACGCGAGCGCCTGAAAGGCTGCGGATTTCGCTGCGGAGATGTCGGTCAAGGGCGTTTTTCGCTTGCTCATTTTGGTTGCGTCGTGTCGAGCGGTTCGGAATATAGGCGGTCAAAGCATAAACGTCATCGGCTGACAATGTGTGTGGCGCCGGCATCGGCATGGCGCGGTTAATGTAGTCGCACAATGTCGGCGCAAACGGCCAATAACTGCCGACCGTCGGCTTCTGCCGGTCGCCCCGAAGTGTTCCCGCGCCGCCCACGAGCTTGGGAAGGCGGCCTTCGCCTTCGCCAAAGGTTCCATGACAGGTGGCCAGCGCCGTCATCGCTGCGCGCGTCGATACCCCATTTAGCAATTTCCGATAGGTGCCTTTTGGTCATAGCAGGCTGATCCGCCAGGTCTGGAGAGAATTGTCGTGATAGACTAGCGACATGGTCGAATATGTCGTGGAATTTGGCAAGGACGGCAGGCCGGTGGAATCCGACGGCCGCCTCGACGCGCCGGCATTTCACCGCAATCATGAAGCGATCCGGGCAGTGTTGCAGCCTTTCCTTGCCGGCGAATCCGGCGATGTGGTCGAAGCCGGCAGCGGCACCGGCCAGCATGTGGTCGATCTGGCCCGTCATTTTCCTGAAATCATCTGGTGGCCGAGCGATCTCAACGACCAACATCTGAAAAGTATCGCGGCGTGGCGCGCGCATGCGGGCCTTGCAAATATCCGCCCGCCGCTGCGGATTGACCTCTCCGATCCCGCCTGGTGTCCGGAGATGCACGACGGCAGCGGCCCTGCAAATTTGCTGGCGGTGTTCTGCGCCAATGTTATCCACATCGCGCCGTGGCGGGTCGCGGAGGGGCTGTTCGCCGGCGCCGGGCGGTATCTGCGCGAAGCCGGGCGGCTGTTTCTCTATGGGCCGTTCAAACGCGGTGGCAAGCACACCGCGATGAGCAATGCAGTGTTCGATACCAGCTTGCGCGAAGGCAACCCCGAATGGGGCGTGCGCGATGTCGAGGCGCTGGAAGAGTTGGCGGCGGGTGCTGGACTGGTGCTGATCGAGGCTATCGAGATGCCCGCCAACAATCTCACGCTGGTGTTTGAGCGCGGAAAAGCCGGCTGACCGCTTGCCCTGCGCTTTGGTGAAGTTCGTCATGCCCGGGCATAGACGTCCGAAGGACGGCGTCGCTTCCGCTCGCCTGGACAGGCCCGGCCATGACGGCGTGCTCTACCCCGCCCGATCCGCCCACCCGATCTTGTTCTTCAAAAACGCATATCCCAGCGCGGTGAACGCGGCGCGTTCCTTGTTGTCCTTGCCGTAGCCGTGACCGCCCGCCGCGGGCTCATACAAATAGGCCTCATATCCCATCGCCTGCAGTTTTGCCGTCATCTTGCGCGCGTGGCCGGGATGAACGCGGTCATCGCGCCGCGTCGTGGCAATCAGGATCGGCGGATATTTTTGGCCCTGTGTTGCGGTGTGATAGGCGGAGTAGGTTTTTAGCCAGGCCCATTCGTCTGGCTTGTCGGGATCGCCATATTCCGCGATCCAGCTCGCGCCCGCGAGCAATTTCGTGTAGCGGCGCATGTCGATCAGCGGAATGGTGCAGAACAACGCGCCAAAACGTTCGGGATAGCGCGTCAGCATGTTGGTGATCAGGATGCCGCCATTCGATCCGCCTTCGGCGGCGATGCGCCCTGGCCGCGTCACGCCGCGCCGCACGAGGTCGGCGGCGACGGCGGCGAAATCATCATGCGCAAGTCTCTTGCCGGCATGGCGGCCGGCATCGTGCCAGCGCGTGCCGAACTCGCCACCGCCGCGAAGATTGGCGACGACGCTGGTGCCGCCGCGCTCCAGCCACAGCTTGCCGATCGCTGAATTGTAGCTAGGCCGCATCGATACCGCAAAGCCGCCATAGCCGTTGAGATGCACCGGCGCGTCGCCGGTCTCGCCGGCGGGCCCGGTCTGAATATAGGGAATACGTTCGCCGTCGATCGAGATGGCCTCGTGCTGGGTGACAACCAGTCCGTCCGCGGAGAATGTCCGCGGCGCCTGTTTCAACGGCGTCGGGCTTTCGATGCGTTCGATCAGCATCAGCGAGGACGGCGTCAGCGGGCCCTGGATGTTGGCGAGCAGATCGCCATTGCTTTCGGATTCGTGGGCGTCAAGCCGCCAGACGTCGACGACGCCGATCTCGGGCAATCCCGGCAATCCGGCGCGGGACCAGCCATGCGCCGAGGGCGTCCAGACTTCGAACACGGGGCGCAGTTCGTCGAGGATGGGGAGCACAAGTTTTCCGGCGCTCCAGAAAAAGCCCTGCAGCGCGCGACGCGGTCCGGGCTCGAAAACCACTGTGAAATTGCGATCGCCGGCAAGGAAGGCTGACAGCGATATGCCGAGCACGGTGTCTGCCGCATGGGTCTTTCCTCCCACCGTCCACGCCGCGCGCCGTTTGACGACGAGCCAATCCCGATGCGCTTCCATCCAGATGTCGGTCGGAAGATCGAGTTTCGATCGCGCGCCGGTCTCATTACCAAGCCAGATGTGATGATTGAAAAAATCAAGCCGCTCGACAAACCACACCCTCAACGTAGCTCCGGTTTGGTCGATATCGCAGGAAGCCGCCATGTTGGCGGCTGCCGTCTCGAACACCACCGGCGCTTGATCGACGTCCGCACCGCGCCGCCACAACCTCACGGTCCTCGCGTATCCGGACGTGGTCGCCATGCCCTCGCCATACGCGCTCGAAAGCAATAGCGTATCGCTATCGAACCATTGGGCGCCGCCCTTCGCTTCCGGTAGCGCGAAGCCATCGGCCACAAAGGCCCTCGCGTCGATGTCAAACTCCCGCAAGGTCGCGGCATCGCTGCCGCCGCGCGAAAGGCTCAAGATCGCGCGCGGATTCATTCCGGGCTGGGTCTGGATCCAGGACAGAATCCAGTCTTTGCCTTCCTCGGCGGCGAGCTTGTCCACATCCAGCAGCGTTTCCCATTTTGGGTTCGGCTTGCGAAATTCTTCGAGCGTCGTTTTTCGCCAGATGCCGCGGGGATTATTCGCATCCTTCCAGAAATTAGTGAGCACGCCGCCGCGCCGCGAGACATAAGGGATATTGTCCGGCCGGTCGTAAATCGCCGCCAGGATATCGCGATCCCGCGCAAATCCCGTACCTCCGAATTTCTCTACTGTCAGCGTGTTCTGCCGCTCGACGAAATCAAGCGCCCGTTCGCCCTCGATCTCTTCCAGCCACAGATACGGATCATCATCGGGTGCGGCGATGGTAGGCCTGTCATCGACGGACATGGTTTGACTCCAAAGGCGCTCTTCCCCCGCCGAATACCAGCATAGCAAGTAAGCTTCTGATTTGCGCGACCCGGCAGGGCCTGTCTTGTGTGCATCGTTCGCATGGCGGGCGCCCGGTTGCATCGGTTGATCGGCCGGTCGCCTCGCTTCATAGTGTCTGGAATCAATGAGGCCTCTATTCAGCTGGCCGTATCCGGGCGGAAAGTGCCGATGATCGACGTGACTGCGGTTGACGAGATCGCCAGTGACGCCCGGGCGCGCGCCAATGTGCTGCGGCTTGCGGCGGCGCAGGCGCTGACCGGCGCCAACTCGGCGGTGATCTTTGCCACCGGTTCGATTGTCGGCGCGACGATGGCACCGGATATGTCGCTCGCGACCGTGCCGCTCTCGATGTATGTGGTTGGCCTTGCCGCCGGCACTTTGCCGACCGGCGCGATCTCGCGCGCCTATGGCCGCCGAGTGGCCTTCGTCATCGGCACCGGCTGCGGCGCGCTGACCGGGCTGCTCGGGGCTTTTGCCATTCTGCACGGCTCGTTCGTTTTGTTTTGCTGCGCGACGTTTCTCGGCGGACTCTACGGCGCGGTGGCGCAATCCTATCGGTTTGCCGCCGCCGACGGCGCCAGTGCTGCGTTTCGTCCCAAGGCCGTGTCGTGGGTGATGGCCGGCGGCGTATTCGCCGGCGTGCTCGGCCCGCAGCTCGTGCAGTGGACGATGGATATCTGGCCGCCTTATCTGTTCGCTTTCAGCTTTGTTGTGCAGGCGATGGTCGCGTTGATCGCAATGGCCGTCCTCGCCGGTGTCGATGCGCCAAAACCTGCAGCGGCCGATCTGCACCTCGGCCGTCCGCTGTTTGCGATCGTGCGGCAGCCGCGGTTTATCGCCGCCGCCATCTGCGGCATCGTCTCCTATCCGATCATGAATCTGGTCATGACCTCGGCGCCGCTGGCGATGAAGATCTGCGGGCTTAGCGTCACCGATTCCAATTTCGGCATCCAGTGGCACATCGTTGCGATGTATGGGCCGAGCTTTTTTACCGGCTCGCTGATCGCGCGCTTCGGCGCCCCGAGGATTGTCGCGACCGGCCTGCTGCTCGAGGCCTGTGCCGCGACCATCGGGCTTTCCGGCATCACGGCGCTGCATTTCTGGATGACGCTGATCGTGCTGGGTGTGGGGTGGAATCTTGGTTTCGTCGGCGCCTCCGCGCTGGTATTGGAAACCCACCGGCCGCAGGAGCGCAACAAGGTGCAGGCGTTCAACGATTTTCTGGTGTTCGGGATGATGGCAATCGGATCGTTCTCGTCCGGCCAGTTGCTGGCGAATTACGGCTGGTCGGCCGTCAACCTGGTGGTGTATCCACCGGTGCTGTTGGGGCTTATGGTTTTGACGCTCGCATCGTTCGCGAGAAGGCGAAGGACGCGGCTGCAGGCGGTGTCGGAATTTCCCGACCCGAGCATCTGACCGTTCACTCTGCAATGTCTAACTGAAGCGCTGGAGGTTTCATGCCGTCGCGAGAACGCCTGAATGAATTTATCGCCGTTGTCGAATCCGGCGACCACGCCGGCGCCATCGAGCGCTATTACACCGAGGATGCCAGCATGCAGGAAAATACCGCGGCCCCGCGCGTCGGCCGTGACGGTCTGGTCGCCCATGAGCGGGGCGTGCTGGCGCGCATGTCCAACGTCTATTCCAAGGCGATGTCGTCCATGGTCGAAGGCGACAACGTCGCCATCCACTGGATTTTCGAACTGACGGACAAGTCCGGCAGGGTGCACCGGGTCGATGAAGTCGCGCTCCAGCAATGGCGCGGCGACAAGATCTTTCGCGAGCGGTTTTTCTACGATCCGTCGAAGCCCAAGACC
>DATBYN010000266.1:0-2425 GCA_036513695.1 Bradyrhizobium sp.
GAAGCAGATTTCCGATCGCGTCACCGTGCTGCGCGACGGCGAATATGTGGCCACCGCGCCGACCGCGGGCACCGCTATCGAGACCATCATCGGCATGATGGTCGGCCGCACCTTGAGCGACGAGCGCGTCGCAGGCGTCGCTCCAGCCGGCGATATCGCGCTCGAGGTGCGCAACTTGAATTGCGGGCCTCTGGTGCGCGACGTCAGCTTTACCTTACGAAAGGGAGAAATTCTCGGTTTTGCCGGGCTGATGGGCGCGGGGCGGACGGAGGTGGCGCGGGCGATTTTCGGCGCCGACCCGCTCCAGTCGGGCGACATTCTCGTCAACGGCAGGAAAGTGTCGATCCGCACGCCCGGGCATGCCGTTACCAACGGCATCGGCTACCTGTCCGAAGATCGCAAGCGTTTTGGGCTCGTCACCGGCATGGACGTGGAGTCCAACGTCGTGATGTCGAACCTCACGAAATATCTTTCGATGAACTTCTTCCTGAGGAAGCGGACGATCCGTGGCACGACCCGCCGGTTCATCAGGCTTCTGAACATCCGCACGCCCTCGCCGGAACAACAGGTTCGCCTGCTCTCGGGCGGCAACCAGCAGAAGATCGTCGTCGCCAAGTGGCTCGATCGCGATTGCGATATCCTGTTCTTCGACGAGCCGACGCGGGGCATCGATATCGGCGCGAAAAGCGAAATCTACAAACTGCTGCGAGCGCTCGCCGACCAGGGCAAGGCGATTGTCATGATCTCGTCGGAGCTGCCGGAAGTCTTGCGGATGAGCGACCGGATCGTGGTGATGTGCGAAGGCCGTATCACCGGCGAACTCTTGCCAGAGCAGGCGACACAGCAACGAATCATGCAACTGGCGACGCAACGCCTGGCTACGCAACCCATGGCTACGCAACGCAAAACCTCGAAGGCAGCGTGATCCGATGGACAATCTGGGATTGGCGCAGAAAGACGGCCTCGAGGCGGGCGATTATGGATGGGTCGGCGCGTTCAAGCGCCGGCTGCTGGGGCCCGCGGCAATGCAGAAGGTGCTCGCTTTCGCGAGCCTCGTGCTGCTGCTGATCTATTTCAGCTTCGCATCGCCCGCATTCATGCAAACCGACAACATGATCAACATCCTGCAGGCCACCGCCGTGAACGGCGTGCTGGCGATCGCCAGCACCTTTGTGATCATAACCGCCGGCATCGATCTGTCGGTCGGCACGTTGATGACGTTCTGCGCGGTCGTCGCAGGCGTGTTCTTGACCTATTGGGAGCTGCCGATGTGGACGGGCATCGTTGCGGCGATTGCGGCCGGCGCGCTCAGTGGCAGCGTTTCCGGCACCCTGATCGCGAAAATGAAAGTTCCGCC
The DNA here is from genome assembly GCA_036513695.1 of Bradyrhizobium sp. Lineage (GTDB taxonomy): Bacteria > Pseudomonadota > Alphaproteobacteria > Rhizobiales > Xanthobacteraceae > Bradyrhizobium. The sequence continues at coordinate 1,358 of DATBYN010000266.1, forward strand.
ATTCATCGCGACGCTCGGCATGATGCTCGTGCTCAAGGGGCTGTCTCTGGTGGTCTCCGGCGACAAGCCGATCTATTTCAGCAACACCGAGAATTTCTCGGTGATCTCGCAGGATTCGCTGCTCGGCAATGTGCTGCCCGGACTGCCGATTCCCAACGCGGTGCTTATTTTGTTCGTCACGGCGATCCTCGCCGCGGTCGTGCTCAACCGCACGTCGCTCGGCCGCTACACCTTCGCCATCGGTAGCAACGAGGAAGCGGTGCGTCTCTCCGGCGTCAGCGTCGACCGCTGGAAAATCATCATCTACAGTCTCGGCGGCGCGATCTGCGGCGTTGCCGGCCTCCTGCTCGCCTCGCGCATCAATTCCGCGCAGCCGGCGCTCGGCCAAGGCTATGAGCTCGACGCGATCGCCGCGGTGGTCATCGGCGGCACGTCGTTGAGCGGCGGCACGGGAACGATCCTCGGCACGATCATCGGCGCGTTCATCATGAGCGTGCTGATCAACGGCTTGCGGATAATGTCGGTGGCGCAGGAATGGCAATTCGTCGTCACCGGCGTTATCATCATCCTCGCGGTCTACGCGGACATGCTGCGCCGCAAGCGTGGATAACGAAGGAGGCCCAAGTTCAGGCAGGTCGGCAGACTTCGACCTGAAGGCCGCCGCCGCGGATTTGGGCGGCAAACGCATCAAACACAAAAGACAAATGTCAACTTGACCGGAGGAAATACAATGTTTGCAATGTCGAACAAACGGCTCTTTGGCGTCGCGCTCGGCGCCCTGATCGCAGGAGTATCCACGCCTTCCCGTGCCGACGATGTCTATATTCCCCTCGTCTCCAAAGGCTTCCAGCACCAGTTCTGGCAGGCTGTGAAGCTCGGCGCCGAGCAGGCAGCGAAAACCGGCAACGTCAAGATCACGTTCGAAGGCCCCGAAACCGAGGCCATGGTCGACAAGCAGATCGACATGCTCTCGGCCGCGCTCGCGAAGAAGCCGCAGGCGCTCGGCTTTGCCGCTCTCGACTCCAAGGCGGCAATCCCGCTCTTGAAGAAGGCGCAGGCTGCGAAGAT
>DATBYN010000267.1:0-4371 GCA_036513695.1 Bradyrhizobium sp.
TTCGGCACGTCGACGATGACGTCGACCTTGTCGACATCGAACCACTGCCGCGCGATCGCGGTGCCGATGTCGGGCTTGTTCTGGTGGTCGCCGGAGATGATATCGATCTTCCAGCCCTTGGCGGTCAGACCGGAATCTTCCACCGCCATTTGCGCGGCTAACGTCGAGCCCGGCCCGGCGAGGTCGGCGTAAAGCCCCGACTGATCCGACAGCGCACCGATCTTGACGGTCTTGTCCTGGGCAATCGCGAGATTTGCCGAAGCGAAGGTCAGCGCGCTGCCAAGCAGCAACGATGAGATGATCCTGGCTTTCATAGGGGCTCCCTCTTTGAATTCTTCTGTTGTTCTTCAGACGCCGAGATAGGTGTGCAGTTTTTCCATGTTGGCCTGCAGCTCCGAATTGGCAAAGCCGTCGATGATCTTGCCATGTTCGACGATGTAGTAGCGGTCGGCGACGGTGGCCGCGAACCGGAAATTCTGCTCGACCAGAAGAATGGTAAAACCTTCCTTCTTCAGCCGCGCGATGGTGTGGCCGATTTGCTGGATAATGACGGGGGCTAAGCCCTCCGTCGGCTCGTCCAGCATCAGAAACCGCGCGCCGGTGCGCAGGATTCGCGCGATCGCCAGCATCTGCTGCTCGCCGCCGGACAGTTTTGTACCTTGACTGTTGAGACGTTCCTTGAGGTTTGGAAACAGATCGAAAATCTGCTCCAGCGACAGCCCGCCGGAGCGCACCACCGGCGGCAGCAGCAGATTTTCACGGACGTCGAGGCTTGCGAAAATACCGCGCTCTTCCGGGCAAAAGGCGATGCCCATGCGGGCGATCCGGTCCGAGGTCGCGCGGACGATTTCCTCGCCGCTGAAACGGATCGAGCCGGTGCGCTTGCCGATAATCCCCATCACCGATTTCAGCGTGGTCGTCTTGCCGGCGCCGTTGCGCCCGAGCAGGGTGACGACTTCGCCGGCGTTCACATTGAAATCGACGCCATGAAGAATGTGGGACTCGCCGTACCAAGCCTCGAGATTTTGCACCGACAGCACCGCGGCAGCTGAAGTCGATGCGGACTTGGTCGCGGCGGCTTCGGCCATTGCTAGTTCAGGCATGACCCGCCCCCAGATAGGCTTCCTTGACCCGCTCGTCCTTGGTCAGGTCGGCATAATGGCCTTCCGCCAGCACGTGACCGCGTGTCAAGACGGTGATGATGTCGGAGAGATTGGCCACCACGCTGAGATTATGTTCGACCATCAGGATGGTGTATTTTGCGGAGATACGCTTGATCAGCGCGGCTATCTTGTCGATGTCTTCATGTCCCATGCCGGCCATCGGCTCGTCGAGCAGCATCATCTCCGGATCGAGCGCCAGCGTGGTCGCGATCTCGAGCGCGCGTTTGCGCCCGTAAGGCATCTCGACCGCCGGCGTCTTGGCGAACTCGCTTAAACCCACATCGTCGAGCAATTCACGGGCGCGGGAATTGAAGCGGTCGAGCACCGATTTGGAACGCCAGAAATCGAAGGAGTGTCCGTGCTGGCGCTGTAGGGCGACCCTGACATTTTCGAGCGCGGTCAGATGTGGGAAAACCGCTGAAATCTGGAACGAACGCACCAGCCCCAGGCGCGCGACATCGGCCGGCGCCAGCGCTGTGATATCCTGTCCCTTGTACAGGATCTTGCCGGCGGACGGGCTTAGGAACTTTGTCAACAGATTGAAGCAAGTGGTCTTGCCGGCCCCGTTCGGCCCGATCAACGCATGAATACTGCCACGGCGAACCCTGAGATCGACATCGCGAACGGCAAAGAAGCCGGCGAACTCCTTGGTCAGTCCGTGGGTTTCGAGAATGAACTCATCGGCCAATCAAATTTCCCCCATCAGCCATCGCTAGCGCGTTACGCTGCGATCGCTATTTTTCCTAACCGGCAGGTTCTCTTAAGACGTCTTGGAAATCGTCCCGGACCGCCGCCTCCGGGCGCGAATATGCCGTCAACGCCCTGTCTTGTGCAAGGCGGAAAGCTGGGCATGCGCGGGGTCGCCTGGTCACGCGGATTGGCCATTAGTCGAATTGCCCAGGGGCCTTATGAAATGGCGTGTGCGACGGCGTCGGCGGCCCTCCTCGGTGACCCCGGAAAGTCGTCATTAACGGTGTTTCGACGCAATCTTTGCGCCTTCTCGCGCTTTCATCAAAAATTTCCCCCCGGAGTCGATGGTTTGGTGTTTTGCATATTGTGTATTTGGAACGGATTGCAGCGGTGGAATTTGAAAGCGCCAACCCGCAGGTCGTCAAATCGATCAAGCAGCGGGACCTCCTGAACACCTGGTTGCGGCTTTACGCCCGCGAGCAGCTGTTGCCGCGCGTCGAGGAATACCAGCCCGAGCGGCTTACCGAAGAACTTTCCGACCTCGTCTTCCATACCGTCGATACCGCGTCGACGCCGCCGCGCCTGACGATCCGGAGCGACGGCACCCGGATCTCGAACGCCTATGGCCATACCGGCAAGGGCCGCTATCTCGACGAATATCTCGGGCCCAGGCTCGCGCCGATCGTGATGCCGGTCTATTACACCTGCATCGCCCGCCGCCTTCCCGTCTACACCATCGCCCACATCGATGACATCTACGGGCGGATCGTCGCCTATGAGCGATTGCTGCTGCCGTTCTCCGATGGCCACGAGGTCACTCACGTGATCGCGTCGCTGAAGACCATTTGCGAAGACGGCGGATTTGAAATCAAGAATCTGATGCGCGGAAACGACACGCTGCCGACGCCAAAACTTCGCACCGTGATCGATCGCGATCTTTTCCATCGCGCACCCGGCCGCATTCCGGCCGGCGACGTCATCGTGTTCAGCTAAGCCTCGAAGATGGAATTCACCAGCGCCAATCCCTCGGTGGTCCGCTCGATACGACAACGCACCTTGCTCGACGCCTGGCTGCGCGCGCTCGACAAACAGCATGCCCTGCCCGCGATCGGAAACTACCGGCCCGAATACCTCGCCGACGAGCTCGCGGACATGATGGGGTTTAACGTCGAAGGCGAGGGCCGCGACGCGCGGTTCCTGATCACCCAGGAAGGTTGGAGGCTCACCGCGACCTACGGTAACGAGCACATCGATGCCGACAAGCGCACCGACCGCTACCTCGACGACGCGATCGGACCGGCGCGATATGCGCGCGTGGTCCCGTCCTATCGCGCCTGCGTGAAGCGGAAGCGGCCGACCTATTCGATTTCGATGGTGCGGGATGCCGACGGCAAGGACGTTTCTTACGAGCGGCTGTTGTTGCCGTTCGGAAGCCGTGATGCCGTCGAACAGATCGTCGGCTCCTACAAGGCGATCAGCATCGAAGGCGGCTTCAAGCTCAATGACCTGATGGGCATCCGGTCAAAGGCCAACCCCGTGAGCCTCGTCAGCGCCGTCATCGATCTCGATTTTGTCCGCAGCCCGGCGAACCAACGCACTTCGCCCGACGTTATCGAACTGAGCTAGCTTTTCCACGCGGCGTCACTTCCTTGGCGTAGATTTCGGGCTTGAAGCCGACCAGCAATTTACCGCCGAGATCGAGCACGGGGCGCTTGATCATCGACGGTTGCGCCAGCATCAAGGCGAGCACCTTGCGCTCGTTCAGGCCTTCCCTGTCGCCGTCGGGCAATTTGCGAAAGGTGGTGCCGGCGCGATTGAGCAGGGTTTCCCAGCCGAGCTCATCGCTCCAGTTTTTCAATTTTTCCTTTGCGATGCCTTCGCTTTTGTAATCATGGAAGCTGTAGGCGATGCCGTGGCTGTCGAGCCAGGCACGGGCTTTCTTCATGGTGTCGCAGTTTTTGATGCCGTAGATGGTGATGGGCAAAGCAGATCCTCACTCTAATTTTGAATTTTGCGGAGCTAAATTAGCTCCCCACTAGAAAACTCAAAGCCTGACGAAACGTCATCAATTTGATTAGCACCTTGCGGCCCCAACTCCCCGCGCCAGGCACCTTCCCCTGTGCGGAGTCCCACTCGCGGCGCCTTATCAACAGGAAAACTTACAAGTTTTAACTTGCAAGTTTTCCTGTTGATACTATTCTAAGGGCATGGACGACAGCTCCAACCCGCCAAATTCCCCGGAATCGGCCGCCGCCGAGCTTTCGCTGGCAATCGGACAGCTGATGCGCCGGCTGCGCACGGAAGCGAATCCGGGCGAACTGAGCTGGTCGCAGATCACGACTCTCGCCCGGCTGGACAAAATCGGCTGGATGACGACCGCCGACCTCGCCCGCGCGGAGTTCGTAAAGCCGCAGTCGATGGGCACCACGCTTGCCGATTTGGAACAGCAAGGATTGGTGCAGCGTCGGCCGCATCCGACCGATGGCCGGCAAGTCCTGTTCGGGCTTACCCCTGACGG
>DATBYN010000268.1:0-12100 GCA_036513695.1 Bradyrhizobium sp.
CCGACCAACAATTTGCGCGCCGAATTCGTCATGATGTGGCGCGATCTCCTGGCTAAGCCGGCTGCCGCCGCGAAAACCTGGGTACTGCGGGATTTTCATTCGCCCAATTTAATCTGGCTTGGCGAGCGATCGGACGTTGCACGGGTTGGCATCATCGATTTCCAGGACGCGGTGCTCGGCCCCGCCGCCTATGATCTGGTGTCGCTGTTGCAGGATGCGCGCATCGACGTACCCGAAGCGCTCGAGCTCGCGCTGCTGACGCGCTACATCAAGGCGCGGCGGGCGAACGACGACAATTTCGATCCGGCCGAGTTCGCCGAGCTCTATGCGATCATGTCGGCGCAGCGCAACACGAAGCTGCTCGGCACCTTTGCGCGGCTCAACCGGCGCGACGGCAAGCCGCAATATCTGCGTCATCAGCCCCGGATCTGGACCTATCTCAACCGCACGCTGGCGCACCCGCTGCTGTCGCGCGTGCGCGAATGGTATGCCGCCAACGTACCCCCGCCGGTCCGGTAATTTACCGGTTATTAGTCAACATCGCTCTAATCTGCGGAAGACCCTGCGTACGGGCGCAAGGCGCGGCTCATTTGAAGCTGGAGCGAAAACCATGGTGGCGGAGCGGCGCAAGGGCGAACGCGTCACATTCGAGCGCGGGATCGGCGCGCATATGATGGGCATCGACGGCACCTGGCGGCGTGAATGCACGATGGAAGACGTCTCGGAGACCGGCGCAAAACTCACCGTCGAAGGCTCGGTCGAGGGGCTGCATCTGAAGGAATTCTTCCTGCTGCTGTCGTCCACGGGACTAGCGTACCGTCGCTGTGAATTGGCCTGGGTGAATGGCGATCAGATCGGCGTCAATTTCCTCAAAACCGGCGACAAGAAGAAAAAGGCGACGCGGCGCAGTACGGCGGAAGCCTGATTGTCGCACCATTGCCGCCGTCGTGCGGTCGTCACATCGGCCGGTTATGGCGTCAAGGTGAATGCGCCGCACGAATCACCGTGATATGTTCGGCAGCCAACGCACCGGTTCGAGAAATCCTTAAAGATGTCCGTCAAACCTACAAAAGCCATGGTCCTTGCCGCTGGGCTCGGCGTGCGCATGCGCCCTCTGACCGACCGCCTGCCAAAGCCGCTGGTGTCGGTCGCGGGCCGCCCGCTGCTCGATCACGTGCTCGACAAGCTCGGCGACGCCGCCGTCAGCGAAGCCGTCGTCAATGTGCACTATCTGCCCGACCAGATCATCGACCATGTCGCGCTTCGCACGCGGCCCCGCGTGATCATCTCCGACGAGCGTGACCACGTGCTCGGCACCGGGGGCGGCGTCGTCAAGGCGCTAGCGCTGCTCGGACAAGCCCCGTTCTTTCTCGTCAATGCCGACACGATGTGGATTGACGGCGTGCGGCCCAATTTGGCGCGGCTCGCCGAGACATTTGATCCCGCGCGCATGGACATCTTGTTGTTGATGGCGCCGACGACGAGCAGCATCGGCTATGGCGGCCGCGGCGACTACGCCATGCTGCCCGACGGCGCGCTGCGCAAGCGCCGGGAACACCAGGTCGTGCCATTCGTCTATGCGGGTGCCGCCATCATGTCGCCGTCTTTGTTTGCGGACGCGCCGACGGGCGACTTTTCCCTGACAAAAATGTTTGATCGCGCCAACGAGCAGGAACGATTGTTCGGCCTGCGGCTCGACGGCGTCTGGATGCATGTCGGAACCCCCGACGCAGTGCAGGCGGCGGAAGAGGCGTTTCTGGAAAGCGTGGCCTGACCTGTCGTCCCTGCGAAAGCAGGGACCCATACGCCGCGGCTGCGCTTTTGGCACGGTGGCAAACGGCTTTCTAAAACAACGGGCGCCTGTGGTTATGGGTTCCCGCCTTCGCGGGGACGACAACCGATTGTTGGGATGAACCAGCCTCCAACCAATTAAAAATCGCGCCCAAAAACTGCCCATGCCATGATGCTTCCTGATCCTCGAATCAGGAAACCCATGCGCGTTTTCAGCGTTCCCGTCTCAGTACCCTTCCTGCGCACGGTCATTGCCGCGCTGGTGGACGGCCGGCTGGTCGAGGGTTTTGCGGCGCGCGCGCATCCAGCAAGCCTGGCGCAGGCGACGCTCTATTTGCCGACCCGGCGCGCCGGACGGATGGCGCGGGAAATCTTTCTCGACGAGTTGAGAGGCGATGCAGTGGTGCTGCCGCGCATTGTCGCGCTTGGCGACATCGATGAAGACGAACTCGCATTCGCGGAAGAGACCGAGCAATTTGGCGGCGTGGCGCCGTTGGAGATTCCGCCAAAACTTGCCGAGCTCGAGCGCAGGCTCACGCTCGCAAGACTGGTCGCGGCCTGGGCCAAGAGTCCCGTATCGGCACCGCTTGTGGTCGGCGGGCCGGCCTCGACGCTCGCGCTGGCGACCGATCTGGCGCGGCTGATGGACGACATGGTGACGCGCGGCGTCGGCTGGGAGGCGCTCGACGGCCTGGTGCCGGATCAGCTCGATAAATACTGGCAGCACTCGCTCGAATTTTTGGGGATCGCGCGTCAGGCATGGCCGGCTCATCTTGAGGAAATCGGCAAGATAGAGCCAGCGGCGCGGCGCGACCGGTTGATCGAGGCCGAGGCCAAGCGGCTGACCGCGCACCAGGACGGACCGGTGATCGCGGCAGGCTCGACCGGCTCGATGCCAGCAACGGCAAAATTCCTCCATGCCGTCAGCGCGCTCCCGAACGGCGCGGTGGTGCTGCCGGGGCTCGATACAGACCTCGACGACGAAGCGTGGCAACTGATTGGCGGCGTCAAGGGCGCGCAGGGAAAATTCACCACGCCACCGGCGTCGAACCATCCGCAATTCGCGATGCACGCGCTGCTGCGTCGACTTGGCATCATGCGCGACGACGTCGAGATCTTGGAAAAGCCCTCAGCCCACGGACGCGACGTGCTGGCGTCCGAAGCAATGCGGCCGTCCAACGCTTCCGCGCAATGGCATCGGCGGCTGAGCGAGCCTGACATCGTTGAAAAGATTTCGCGCGGCATGACCAATCTCGCCGTGATCGAAGCGGCCAATCCCGAGATGGAGGCGCTTTCGATCGCGGTCGCAATGCGCGAGGCGCGCCACCTGGACAAATCGGCGGCGTTAGTAACGCCGGATCGTGCGCTGGCGCGGCGCGTAATCGCGGCGCTGGGGCGCTGGAATCTCGCATACGACGATTCCGGCGGCGACGCGCTGATGGAGACGGCTGCCGGAATTTTCGCACGCCTCACGGCCGAGTCGGCGGCAAAGCAGCTCGAGCCGCCGACGCTGCTGGCACTGTTAAAACATCCGCTGTGCCGGTTGGGCGGCGCGCCAGGCGCCTTCAAGGCAGCCTTTGAGGCCCTCGAACTGGCGCTGTTGCGGGGCACGCGGCCACAGGCGGGAAGCGGCGGGCTGGCGCGCGATTTTGCGCGGTTTTGTGAGGAGCTCGCCAAGCTCAATCGCGGCGAGACATCCTCGCTGCACCGCGCCGAGCCAAGGACCAGGCTGCGAGAGCGTGAGCTCGATCAAGCACGTCAATTGATCAAGGCCTTGCAGGCCGCGCTTGCACCGCTTGAAAATCTCTCCTCCTCCAAGCCGTATGATTTTGCAGAGCTGGCAAAATGTCATCGCGATGTGCTGACGGTGCTATCGCGCGATGAGCATGGCGTCGCGATCATCTTCGATGGCCCGCAGGGATCATCGCTTGCGGCCGCCTTTGACGATCTGCTCGGCGACACGGCGCAGAGCGGCCTGATGGTGCAGCTCGGCGATTATCCGGAAGTGTTCCAGACCGCATTCGCCGACCGCGCGGTGCGGCGGCCGGAGGCGGCAAACGTTCATCTGAAGATTTATGGCCCGCTGGAAGCGCGGCTGACGCAATCCGACCGCGTCATCGTCGGTGGGCTGGTCGAGGGCGTATGGCCGCCGCAGCCGCGAACCGATCCGTGGCTGAGCCGGCCGATGCGGCACGAGCTTGGCCTCGATCTGCCGGAGCGGCGCATCGGCCTGTCGGCGCATGATTTTGCGCAGTTGCTCGGCGCCGACGAAATCATCCTTAGCCACGCCGCGAAAGTCGGCGGCGCGCCCGCGGTGGCCTCGCGCTTCCTGCACCGGCTGAAGGCGGTCGCGGGCGAAGCGCGATGGAACGCCGCCAGGCAAGCGGGCGAAAAATATATTCGCTTCGCCGAGGAACTGGACCGGCCCGACAATATCCAGCCGATCCCGCAGCCGGCACCAAAACCGCCGCGCGCGACGAGGCCACTAAACCTGTCGGTGACCGCGATCGAGGACTGGCTACGCGATCCCTATACGATCTACGCCAAATATATTTTGCGCCTGGCGCCGCTCGATCCCGTCGACATGCCGCTATCGGCCGCCGATCGCGGTTCGGCGATCCATGATGCGCTCGGCGAATTTACCCAAACACATGCAACAGCCCTTCCTGACAATCCAGCGTTGGTACTGCGGGGCATCGGCGAGAAATATTTCGCGCCGCTGATGGAACGCCCCGAGGCGCGGGCCTTGTGGTGGCCGCGCTTTCAGCGCATCGCCAGATGGTTTGCGGATTGGGAAGTCGTGCGGCGCGGCAATGTCGCCGAAATCGACGCCGAAATCCGCGGCGAGATTCCAATTCGCCTCGACAATGAGCGCACGTTTGTCCTCTCGGCACGCGCCGACCGGATCGAGCGCCGCCATGACGGCACCTTTGCGATCCTCGACTACAAGACCGGACAGCCGCCGACCGGCAAGCAGGTGCGGATGGGACTTTCGCCGCAGCTCACGCTGGAGGCGGCGATTTTAAGGGAAGGCGGATTTGAAAGTATTCCGGCGGGCGTTTCAGTGAGCGAACTCGTCTATGTCAGGCTTTCCGGCAACAATCCGCCGGGCGAGCAGAAGACGCTCGAGTTGAAGATCAGGCCGAGCGATCAGCCCCAGCCTCCCGATGACGCCGCTGACTATGCGCGACAACAGCTGGAAAAACTGATCCGCGAGTTCGAGAACGAGGACCAGCCCTATACCTCACTCAATCTGTCGATGTGGTCGAACCGCTATGGCAGCTACGACGACCTCGCCCGCATCAAGGAATGGTCCGCGGCCGGCGGATTGGGAATAGAAGAATGGTAGCCACGCCGCGCCCGATCCCCCCTGCCGTCCGCGCTACCCAAGCCCGCGCCTCTGATCCGGCTTCGTCGGCATTCGTCTCGGCCAACGCCGGCTCAGGCAAAACCCATGTGCTGGTGCAGCGCGTGATCCGCCTGCTGCTCGCTAACGTGCCGCCCGAAAAAATCCTCTGCATCACTTTTACAAAGGCCGCCGCCGCCAATATGGCGGAGCGGGTGTTTTCGACGCTCGGTCATTGGGTCACGCTTGATGACAACGCGCTCGATGCCGCGATCCGCGAAGCCGGAATTCCGCATCCCGACCGGAAACTGCGCCTGCGCGCCCGCGAACTGTTCGCCTGCGCGCTGGAAACGCCGGGTGGACTGAAGGTGCAAACGATCCACGCGCTGTGCACAAGGCTGCTGCAGCAATTTCCGTTCGAGGCCAACGTGCCGGCGCGTTTTGCCGTGCTCGACGAGCGCGACCAGAATGAGATGATGGAGCGCGCCAATCTTGGGGTGTTGCTCGAGGCGTCCCGAGATCCGGACAGCGTTAGGGGGCGCGCGCTCACGACCGCGATGGCCTGCGCTGCCGACGTCACTTTCAAGGATGTGGTGCGGGAGGCTTGTCTGAGCCGCGACCACTTCATGGCCTGGACCGATGCCGCTGGCAGCATCGATGCCGCCGTCGCGCAGGTGTCCGCCGAGCTTGGTGTCGATCCCGGTGATACCATAGAGGACGTCGAGCGAGAGATTGTTGACGGGCCCTATCTTCGGCGACCGGGATGGGAAGATATCGCCGCCGCGCTCGAAGGTGGCGGCAAATCCGATTTCGACCAGGCCGCTAGACTCCGCGCGGCGCTGGTGTCTTCCGGCAGCACGCAAGTTGACGAATATCTCGGCGTGTTCCTGACCGACGAGCGTAGCCCCCGCAAATCGGTGGTAACCAAAAAATTCTCGGAAAGTAACCCGGCGATCGGACGCCTGTTCGAAGCTGAAATTGTTCGCATCGCGCCCCTGATTGAGCGGCGCCGGGCGGTGACGATTCGTGACCGCACGCAGGCGCTGTTGCACATCGCGACCGCAGCAGCCGCAAATTACCGTCGCGAGAAGCAGGAACGCGGCCTGCTCGACTATGACGATCTGATCGACAAGACGCTTTCGATGCTGGATCGCGTCTCCTCGGGTTGGGTGCATTACAAGCTCGATCGCGGTGTCGATCATGTCTTGATCGACGAGGCGCAGGATACCAGCCCCCGGCAATGGGACATCGTCGCGCATATCATTTCCGAATTCACTTCCGGCGAAGGCGCGCGCGACGGCGTCGTGCGCACGATTTTTGCGGTCGGTGACGAGAAGCAGTCGATCTTTTCGTTTCAGGGCGCCGCCCCTCATGAGTTCGATAGCCGCCGGCGGGCGCTGGATAATAAATTCCGGGATGCCGGGCTGAAATTCGATCCAATATCCTTCACCTATTCGTTCCGTTCGGGCGCAGCGATCCTCCAATCCGTCGATCATGTGTTTCGCGACGAAGCGATTTATCGCAGTATCCACGCGGCAAATGCGTATCCCGTCCATGAGACGTTGGCGGACGCCGGGCCGAGCCTGATCGAGCTTTGGGAATTGCAGCTGCCGGACAAGAGGGACGATCTCGAAGGCTGGCGCGCGCCGTTCGACGGGGTCTCGGCGACCAGCCCGGAGGTCAAACTCGCAAAGCGCATCCAGGCCGAGATCAGGCGGCTGGTCGAAAGCGGCACCATGACGGGCCACGCCGGCGATCGCCGCCCGCTTCGCTACGGCGACATGCTGGTCTTGGTGCGGCGGCGCGGCAACGCTTTCGATGCGGTGATCCAGTCCCTGAAACACGCCGGCATTCCCGTCGCCGGCGCCGACCGGCTGAAATTGACCGAGCATATCGCGATCATCGATCTGATGAATCTCACCGATGCGCTGTTGTTGCCGCAGGACGATCTGGCGCTGGCGGTGGCGCTGAAAAGCCCGCTGTTCGGGCTTTCAGACGACGATCTGTTCACCCTTGCCTGGCAGCGCAAGGGATCGCTGCGCAGCGCCTTGCACGATCACGCCGCGACCGGCGGCAAATTCGCCGATGCGCTCAGTCGCCTTGAAAGATGCGAGCGCCGGTTTGCCACCGAAACGCCGTTTGCGTTCTATGCCTGGCTGCTCGGCGGCGACGGTGGCCGCGCGCGGATTCTGAAGCGGCTAGGGCATGAGGCCAATGACGCGCTTGACGAATTTCTCCAACTTGCGCTCAGTTATGAACGCAAGGCGCCGGCCTCGCCGCAGGGCTTTATGGCGTGGCTGCGCACGGCCGACCTAGAGGTCAAGCGCGACATGGAAATCTCGCGCGACGAAGTCCGCGTCATGACCGTGCATGGCGCCAAGGGGCTGGAGGCGTCGGTGGTGTTCCTGGTGGACACTACTTCTTCGCCCGCAGACACCCAACGGCCAAAACTCGTCCACCTGCCGAAAGGCGATACGGCGTCACACACGTCCGGAATCGTGGTCTGGGCGGGCAGGAAGGCCGACGATTCTGTGGCGGTCGCGGCCGCTCGCGCGGCCATGCTCGGCGAGATCGAGGACGAATACCGCCGCCTGCTTTATGTGGCGATGACGCGGGCTGCCGACCGTCTGGTCGTCGGCGGCTGCATGCCCGGCAACATGAACAGCGTGCGCAAATTCTCCTGGTACGATTTGATCGTCAAAGGCCTCGCCAATTCCGGATTGCAGATGCAGGAGATCGAGGCACAAGACGGCGTGATAAAGCGCTACGCGCGGCCCGAGGATGTCGCGGTTGCGACTGCCGCAGCCGCGACGCCAGTGACGGGCGCTCCGATCGAGTTGCCCTCATGGTTGCACACGGCCGCGCCAGCGGAATCGCCCGTCGACAGCGTGCTGCGCCCTTCCTATCCCGCCGAGGGCGAAAGTCGCAGCGTCAGGACTGGCGAATCCCTCCAGCTGCGCGTCCGCGCAGTGCAGCGCGGCACGCTGGTGCACCGATTGCTGCAATCCCTCCCCGATATCACAGCCGAGCGACGCCGCGACGCCGCGCTAAAATACCTCATCCGCAATGCCGACAGCTGGAGCGACGGCGAGCGCGAGGCACTGGCGGACGGTGTGCTGGCCCTGATCGGGGAGAAGCGCTTTGCCGCGGTATTTTGCCCCGGCAGCCGCGCCGAGGTTTCGATCGCGGGAAGGCTGGAGCGGCCGGGGCAATCCCCGGCGCTGGTTTCGGGGCAAATCGACCGGCTGGTGGTGAGCCAAAGCGAGGTCCTGATCGTCGACTTCAAGACCAACCACAACCCGCCAAAACTGCCTGCCGAGGCGCCCAATACCTATGTCCGGCAGCTTGCGCTCTACCGGGCGGTCTTGCGGAAGCTTTATCCCCAACGGCCGGTCCGGGCAGCATTACTTTGGACCGGAACCCCTGAATTGATGGAGATTTCTACTCCCGCGCTGGACGCGCAACTGGCAGCCATTATCCGGGGAGATGACAAAACTTGACCCGGCAACCTACCATTCATAGGTTGACTTCATGATCCCTGCGGCGATTCTTGAAAGCCGCATCTCTCCCAACCGAACGAGGTATTGCAATGGCCGTTGGCAAGGTTTCTGACGCCGATTTCGAGGCCGAAGTGCTCAAGGCGACCGGCCCGGTCGTGGTCGATTTCTGGGCGGAATGGTGCGGCCCCTGCCGCATGATTGCGCCCGCGCTCGATGAAATTTCGGGTGCGATGGGCGACAAGGTCAAGATCGTAAAGCTCAACGTCGACGAGAGCCCGAAGACGGCTTCGAAATACGGCGTGATGTCGATCCCGACCCTGATGATCTTCAAGGGCGGCGAGATGGCCTCGCGCCAGGTCGGCGCGGCGCCGAAGCAAAAGCTGCAGCAGTGGATCACGGCTGCGGTCTGATCGCTCTTTCGCGATGATTTTCTTCAAACGGCCGGCGAACAGCCGGCCGTTTTGTTTTGCGTCTACCTGATCCAGCCCGTCGCCAGCGCGGAGGCCAACTCAGCATGGCCGTTACGCCGCGCCAGAGCTGCCATCGCATCGTGATCGTAGGGCACGTGCCGGAAGGTCGCGCGCCGGACGCCGCCGTCGAGCTCGAGGATCGCATAGCGTGCGTCCGGCGTGCCGGCTTCCACGACATGCGGAAACGGATGAATATCACGATAGCCCGGCGAGCCGACGCTGCCGGGATTTATCACCATGCGCCCGTCGCCAAGCCGGACCGCACGCGCCAGGTGCGTGTGGCCGCAGAGAATCAGCGGCTGGATGATCCCTTCCGCCGCCTTCTCGATCGCCTCAAGAGAAGCCATCCGCACCGTGCCATCGGGCAAAACGGTCTCCAGCCAATAGACCTCGTCGTTGGCAGGGGTTGCGTGGCAGAGAAAGACTTTTTCGCGGAACACGCGCGTCGGCGGCACCGCGCGCAGCCAGTCGAGGTGGGTGGCGTCAAGCTGCGCATGCGCCGGCCGGTCCCATGACCCCATCCTCTCCGGCGGCCGGTCGATCAGATAGCGGTCGTGATTGCCAAGTACATGGACGGCGTCGAGCCCCATCAACAGGTCCATGGCGCGCCGCGCGTCGAGCGGCCCGCTCGCCATGTCGCCGAGATTGACGATCTCATCGATGTTTTGCGCGCGGATGTCGGCGACAACCGCTTCCAACGCGAGATAGTTTCCGTGCACATCGGCAATCGCGGCAACCCGCATGATCTTATCCCGGCGGCGTGCCGTTGGCTGACAGCACGTGGCCTGCGAGATAGAGCGACCCCGTGATCAGAATGCGCGGTGGCACCTCGTAGGCCAGCCGCGTCAGCGAGCGCAGCGCCGCGTCGACGCTGCCTGCGCTTTCCACCCGCATGCCGAGCGCGCGCGTGGCGTCCGCCAGCCGATCCGGCGGCATCGCGTTGTCGCGGTCCGGGATCGGCACCGCGATGATGTGGCGCGTCAGCCCGGCGAAATTAGCGAGAAAGCCGCGCGCATCCTTGTTCCCCATCATGCCGACGATAACCACGAGCGGACGCGAGACGCGCTCCTCGAGGTCGCCCAGGGCCGCCGCGATCACGCGGCCGCCTTCGGCATTGTGGCCGCCATCGAGCCAGATCTCGCATCCCTGCGGCGCCTGCGCCACCAGCGCGCCCGACGCCAGACGCTGCATCCGCGCCGGCCATTCGGCGTTGACGATGCCGGCTTCGAACGCGGCCGGTTCGATCTTGAAGGTGCTCTGCGCCCGCAGCGTTGCAATCGCGAGGCCGGCATTGTCGAACTGGTGGCGGCCGAACAGCTTTGGCGCCGCCAGATCCATCAAGCCGCGATCGTCCTGATAGACCAGCCGGCCGCGCTCGACATTGACGTGCCAGTCCTCGCCGGCCGCGTGCATCGGCGCGTGCATGCGCCTGGCCTGTTGCCCGATCACGGCCAACGCCTCGGGGGTTTGTTCGGCACAAATCACGGGTGCCCTGGGCTTGATGATGCCGGCCTTCTCGCCGGCGATCGTCATCAGCGTGTCGCCGAGAAATTCGGTGTGATCCATGCTCACTGGCGCGATCACGGTCGCAAGCGGCGCATCGATCACGTTGGTGGCGTCGAGCCGCCCGCCGAGACCGACCTCCAGCAGCACCACATCGGCCGGATGCTGCGCAAACAGCCAAAACGCCGCAGCGGTCTCGATTTCAAAGATGGTGATCGGCGCACCTGCATTGGCCTGCTCACAATGTTCGAGCGCGCCACGCAATTCGTCGTCATCGACGAGCGTGCCGCCGCCGACCTTGCCGAGCCGAAAACATTCGTTGATCCGCACCAGGGAGGGCGAGGTATAGACGTGGACGCGCAAACGAGCCGCCTGAAGGATCGCCCGCAGATACGCAATCGTCGAACCCTTGCCATTGGTGCCGGCGACGTGAATGACCGGCGGCAATCTGCGCTCGGGATGGTCGAGCCGTTCCAACAGCCGATGCATCCGCGCAAGATCGAGGTCGATGCGCTTGGGATGCAGCGTCGACAGCCGCGCGATCAATTCATCGAGCGGCGGCGCTCGTCTGGCCGCGGGCGCGTTCACGCGTGGGGTGCTGCCGGTACGACGTCCGGGCTGGACACGATCTGGGCAGGCATCGTGACCTGTGGTGCCGGTTTTGAGACGGCTTCCAGCGCAGGCGATTTTGTCAGCAACCGGCAAAGCCGCGCCAATGTCGGGCGCAGATCGTGGCGGTGCACTACCATGTCGACCATGCCGTGGTCCTTCAGATACTCCGCGCGCTGAAAGCCCTCCGGCAGTTTTTCCCGAATCGTCTGTTCGATCACGCGCGCCCCGGCAAATCCAATGAGCGCACCGGGCTCGGCGATCTGCACGTCGCCCAGCATGGCATAGGAGGCGGTGACGCCGCCAGTGGTCGGATTGGTCAGCACCACGATATAGGGCAGTTTCGCCTCGCGCAGCATCTGTACGGCGACGGTCGTGCGCGGCATTTGCATGAGCGACAAAATGCCTTCCTGCATGCGGGCGCCGCCGGAGGCCGCGAACACGATAAACGGCGATTTCTTTTCGAGCGCAAGTTCAAGCCCGCGCACGATGGCTTCGCCCGCGGCCATGCCGAGCGAGCCGCCCATGAAGTCAAAATCCTGCACCGCGATCACAACCGCGGCGCCTTCGAGCTTGCCGTAGCCGACCTTGATCGCGTCATTCAGTCCCGTCCTGGCGCGGGCATCCTTGATGCGGTCGGCATATTTGCGTTCGTCGCGAAATTTTAAGGGGTCCGCGGTCACCTCGGGCAGCGCCACGTCGAACCAGGTCTCATTGTCGAAGATCGATTTCAGCCGCGCCACCGCGCCCATGCGCATGTGGTAGTTCGAGCCGGGAATCACGAACTGGTTGGCCTCGACGTCCTTGTAGAACACGAGCTGTCCCGAATCGGGGCATTTGATCCACAGATTCTCCGGCGTCTCGCGCCGCAGGATGTTGCG
>DATBYN010000269.1:0-10137 GCA_036513695.1 Bradyrhizobium sp.
AGTCCGCCGGCGACCGACCAGTGCACGGTTCGGGTCAGCGCGACGAGTACCAGCCAGACCATCACGGCGCTGGCGCAACTGACGAGCGCGCTCCGCCGCTGCGCCAGCACGGCATAGGTCAGGGCGAGAACGATGGTCGCGGCATTGACCGGCAGGCTCGCCAGCGCGCCTTCGGCGATGAAGGCCGCATCGTGATCGAGCGCGAGAAACACGTAAGAGGGACCCGCCGAAATCGGCAATGTCGCGACCAGCGCGCCGATCGCCGGGCCGGAACGCTCGGTGATCACAGAGGCTGACACGATGAACGCGGCCGTCACCGCCATGCGGAAGCCGAGCGTCAGGATGAAGGCGAGGTCGGGGGACATTTTTTCCGTCGTCCCGGCCTTGAGCCGGGACCCATAACCACAGCTGTTCGTGTTGGGCGAAAGCCGGCGAACAGCCGTACTAAAATGAGAGGACACGGCGTATGGGTCCCGGCTCAAGGCCGGGACGACATCGAGCTTGCCTTCACACCCGATGCATTGTCACCGAAACCTTCGGGCCGTTTTTGATGGTCTGGTAGACCACGCAATAGCGCTCGGTGAGTTTGAGCAGGAGGTCGAGCTTGTCCTGCGGCGCCTCGGTATCTACATCGAAGCGGAGGCGGATCTCGGCAAAGCCGACCGGCGCCTCCTTGTCGACGCCGAGCGTGCCGCGGAAATCGAGATCGCCCTCGGCGGTGACGAGGCCGGTCTTCAGCGGCACTTCGATCGCGGTCGAGACCGATTTTAACGTCACCCCGGCGCAGGCGACCAGGGCCTCCAGCAGCATGTCGCCGGAGCACAGCTCAAGCCCGGAGCCGCCCGTGGCGGGGTGCAGCCCGGCTACCGCCAGCGCGCGGCCGGTCTCGACCTTGCAGGCGATGCCTTCGTTGTCGATCGAGCCTTTGGCCTTCAGCGTGATGATGGCAGCCTTGGGATCGGCCTTGTAGCGCTCCTTGATCGGGGCCTGGGTGGCGCGGAGTTCAGTGGCGTCCATTTTTGTTCTCCGGAAATGGCTTTGCCATTCGCGTGTACTGAAAGATTGCGTCGCTGTCACGCCGGGGAAAGCGCTTTTCGCGGGCGCAGCATCCGGGAGCGCTTCAAAACGGTAATGTGTTCCAATTAGTTAAGGGGAAATGTCAGATGTCCCGTGACAGCGTCAGCGCCGTCCGATATCCGGGTAGGTCATGGATAGCGTCGTGACACAGGCCCGCTCCGAGCGCGACGAACGCTTCGATACCGCGCGGATCACCGCCGCCGTCGACGCGCTCGCCGAGAAGCATGTCGGCCGCGAGGATTTGTTTCGCGCCGCCACCGCGCAAATGCTCAAGGCCGAATTGATCGCGGCGCGCGCCACCGCGCAAGGCTTGCTGCTGAAGGATCGGCATGGGCGGCGCTGCGCTGAACGATTGTGCTTCGTCCAGGACGAGATCATCCGTATCCTGTTCTCGGCGGCGACCCAGCATCTTTATCGCACCCCGACCCCCTCCGGCGCCGAGCGCATGGCGGTGGTCGCCACCGGCGGCTATGGCCGCGGATTGATGGCGCCGGAATCCGATATCGATCTGCTGTTCATCCTGCCCTACAAGCAAACCGCCTGGGGCGAGCAGGTCGCGGAAGCAATCCTGTATTGCCTGTGGGACATGGGGTTGAAGGTCGGCCACGCCACCCGTTCGGTCGATGAATCGATCCGACAGGCGCGCGGCGACATGACTATCCGCACCGCGATCCTCGAGACGCGATTCCTGACCGGGGACAAGCCGCTCTACGACGAGCTGGTGGCGCGCTTCGACAAGGAAGTCGTGCAGGGCACCGCCAACGAATTCGTCACCGCGAAACTGGCCGAGCGCGAGGAGCGCCACCGTCGCGCCGGGCAATCGCGCTATCTGGTCGAACCCAATGTCAAGGACGGCAAGGGCGGATTGCGCGACCTGCACACGCTGTTCTGGATCGCGAAATATGTTTATCGCGTGCGCGAGACCGACGAGTTGCTCGAGCGCGGCGTGTTCGACGCGCAGGAATACCGCACCTTCCGCCGCTGCGCCGATTTCCTGTGGTCGGTCCGCTGCAACATCCATTTCTTGTCGGGACGCGCCGAAGAGCGGCTGTCGTTCGACATGCAGCGCGAGATCGCGATCCGGCTCGGCTATACCTCGCATCCCGGCATGCAGGATGTCGAACGCTTCATGAAGCACTATTTCCTGGTCGCCAAGGACGTCGGCGATCTCACCGCGATCCTGTGCGCCAAATTGGAAGATCAGCAGGCGAAGCCCGCGCCGGTGTTGAGCCGCATGATGGCGCGGTTGCGGCCGAGCATGAACCGGCGGCGGGTGCCCGGCAGCGACGACTTCATCGTCGACAACAACCGCATCAATCTCGCCGCCCCCGATGTCTTCAAACACGATCCGGTCAACATGATCCGGATTTTCCGATTGGCGCAGAAAAACAATCTCGCCTTTCACCCCGACGCGATGCGCACGGTGACGCGCTCGCTGAAGCTGATCAATACCGAGCTGCGGGAGAATCCGGAAGCCAACCGGCTGTTCATGGAGATCCTGACCTCGAACGATGCGGAAATCGTGCTGCGGCGCATGAACGAGACCGGCGTGCTCGGTCACTTCATCCGCGCCTTCGGCAAGATCGTCTCGATGATGCAGTTCAACATGTACCATCACTATACAGTGGACGAGCATCTGATTCGCTGCATCGGCTACCTGCAGGAGATCGAGCGCGGCGGCAATGACGAATTCATCGTCGCCAGCGACCTGATGCGCAAGATTCGCCCCGAGCACCGCCCGGTGATCTACATCGCCACATTGTTGCACGATATCGCCAAGGGCCGGCCTGAGGATCACTCGATTGCGGGGGCGAAAGTGGCACGGCGGCTGTGCCCGCGGCTCGGCTTCAACACCGCCGATACCGAACTGGTGGCATGGCTGATCGAACAGCATCTGACGATGTCGACGGTAGCGCAGTCGCGCGACCTCTCGGACCGCAAGACCATCGAAAATTTCGCTTCCGTGGTGCAGTCGGTCGAGCAGATGAAGCTTTTGACGATCCTGACCACCGCCGACATCAGGGGCGTCGGTCCCGGCGTCTGGAACGGCTGGAAGGCGCAATTGTTGCGCACGCTGTATTACGAAACCGAGCCGGTCTTGACCGGCGGCTTCTCGGAAGTCAACCGTGCGCGGCGCATTACGGTGGCGCAAAGGGAATTTGCTGCGGCCTTCACCGAGTGGCCGGAGCAGGAGCTCAATACCTATATCGCGCGGCATTATCCGGCTTATTGGCTCAAGGTCGAACTGCCGCGCAAGATTCGCCAGGCCCGCTTCATTCGCGCCAGCGAGCAGGCCGGCCACGAGCTCGCGATCAATGTCGGTTTCGACGAGGCGCGCGGCGTGACCGAACTGACGATTTGGGCGGCCGACCATCCCTGGCTGTTGTCGATCATCGCGGGAGCCTGCGCGTCGGCCGGCGCCAACATCGTCGATGCGCAGATCTACACCACCACCGACGGCCGCGCGCTCGACACTATAGCGATCACAAGGGAATACGACCGCGACGAGGACGAGGGGCGGCGCGCCACGCGTATCGGCGAGATGATCGAGGATGTACTGGAGGGCAAGTTGCGCTTGCCCGAAGCGATGGCGCGGCGTTCCGTCAGCCGCAGCAAGGTGCGCCCGTTCGTGGTCGAGCCCGAAGTCACCATCAACAATTCGTGGTCGGACCGCTACACCGTGATCGAAGTATCCGGCCTCGACCGGCCGGGGCTGTTGTATCAACTGACGACGGCGATCTCGAAACTCAACCTCAACATCGCCTCCGCCCATGTCGCGACTTTTGGCGAGCGCGCCCGGGACGTGTTTTACGTGACCGATCTGTTAGGGGCGCAGATCAACGCGCCGACCCGGCAGGCCGCTATCAAGAGCGCGCTGATCCATCTGCTCGCCAACGACGATGCCGCCGCGGCGTGAGGTGCGCACTTCGCCCTCGCCCCGCTCTTTCGTATGCTCTAGAATTTGGTGATCGGTTCCAGCGTCTCGCCCGTACGCAGCGCGCGCAGCGGCGCGGTGTCGCAGTAGACCACCTCCTCGATGATCTTGCCGGCCTTGACGCGAAATTTGTCGACGCCGCGCCAGCTGAACCGGTCGCCATTGATGATGCGAGTGGTCTGCCACTCCACGATCAAAACGTCGCCGCGCGAAGTCCAGTCGAGCAATTGCCAGACGAAATCCGGCGCGGCTGCGGTCTGTACTTCCAGCAGGCGGTCGAGCTCGCTTCCCTTGACCGTTCGCCCGACCATCGGCGTATGTAATAATCCCTCCGGATGCCATAAATCGAGAAAGGCCTTGCCGTCTCGCGCCGCCCAAGCGGCGGCAAACCGCGTGACAAAATCCTGGATTTCTGTGTCGGTCATTGTTCGTCTCCGTGTTGAATGCGAGGGAGACGCTAGCGGCACTGCCGGAATTGGTCTGGCGATTTACGGACCTGACGTTTTGGCTTTGTTGGAGAGAGCCGTCTCGACAAATACAAGTCGTCGTCCCGGCCTTGAGCCGGGACGACGAGGGAGTTTGGTTTGCGCAGCGAATTCTAATCACGCCGCAACCCCGATGCGTCTCGCCACCTTCAGCACCACGCCTTCATGCTCAAGCAGCCATTGCTTGCGTTCCAAGCCGCCGCCATAGCCGGTCAGCGAACCGTTGGCGCCGATCACGCGATGACAGGGGACGACGACGCTGATCGGGTTAGAGCCGTTGGCATGGCCGACCGCGCGCACCGCCTGCGGCATGCCAAGTTGGGCAGCCAGCGCGCCGTAGCTCGTCGTGGTACCGACGGGGATCTCACTCAGCGCCGTCCAGACCTTGCGCTGAAAGGGCGTTCCGGCAACACGCCATTCTATCGTCTTCAGCGAATCGAGATCGCCTGCGAAATATTTTTTCAGCGCCGCCTTGAGTTCGTCTGGAGCCGGCGCTTCCCGCAGGACCACCATGCCATAGTGTAGCCGGAGCAATTGCTTCAGGCGCGCCTCAAAATCCTCCCAGTCCAGCGCGCGCAATGCGCCGTCTCCGTCGGTGACGAGTAACGCAATTCCGATCGGCGTTTGCAGCCGATCGAAGCCAAAAATTTCAGGCGGCTTCGCGCTCATGGATTTTTCCTGTTGCGGTGGAGCGTTGGACTCCCGCGGCCCACAGATGCAGGGCGGCATAGGCGCGCCACGGCCGCCATCGCTCGGCGCGTAACAAGAGCTCACTGGGCGACGGGCGGCTTCCGTCGGCCGAAGCCATTGCGCGCAGCAAGCCGATGTCGGCGGCGGGGAAAGCATCGGGTTCGCGCAATTCGCGCATCGCGATGTATTGCGCGGTCCATTCGCCGATTCCCGGCAGCGAGCGCAGTTTTGCGATGGCCTCTTCCAGGCTCGCGCCCCGGCTGAAGATCGCCGGATCGGCGGCCATGGCCTGCGCCAGTGACTTAGCCGCGATCGCGCGCGCGTTCGGCATGCCGAGCGCGGCAACATCGACCTTGGCAACGCGTGCCGGCGACGGGAACAAATAGCTGAGACCCTCGCCGTCTTTGATCGTCGCGGGCAGCGGCGCACCGTGAGCCTCCACTAACTTACCGAGCAATTTTGTGGCCGCGGGAACCGTGATCTGCTGACCGAAGATCGCGCGCACCGCAAGCTCAAAACCGTCCCACGCGCCGGGCACGCGCAAGCCCGGCCGTGCCGCGACCAATGGCGCCAGCACCGGGTCGAGCGCAAGATGCGCGCCGATGGTGTCGGGATCGGCGGCGAGATCGAACACCCGCCGCACCCGCGCGATGATCTGTGGCAGCGCTGCCATGTTCGGGAATCGCACGGAGACGTTGACCCGGTTTTTTGCCGCAGGCGCCACGCTGATGACGCCGCAGTCATCGCCGATCGCAATGCTGCGCCGGTAGGTATTTTCCGAGACGATCTCGACGCCAGGAACGGCGCGCGCCGCCAGAAACGACAGCATCGCGTCCCAGTCATAGGGCGGCCGGTAGGGAAGACGGACGGACAGCGCGCCGGCCTCGCGTTTTGTCTTGTCGCGGATGCGACGGAGCTTCGCGGGCGAACGTCCAAACATCTCCAGGAACGTCTCGTTGAAGCGGCGGACACTGTTAAAACCCGAGGCCAGCGCGACCTCGGCCATCGGCAATGACGTCTCGTGGATCAATTGTTTTGCCAATAATATCCGCCGGGTCTGCGCCACCGCGATCGGCGAGGCGCCGACATGCTGGCGAAACAGCCGCCGCAATTGCCGCCCGCCGACGCCGAGCCGATTGGCAAACCCTTCGACATCGGCCTCGTCGAGACCGCCGGCTTCGATCAACGCCAGCGCACGCGACACGGTGTTGGTGGTGCCGCGCCAGAACGCGAGGTCGGGCGAAGTTTCCGGCCGGCAGCGCAGGCAGGGACGAAAACCGGCCTCCTGGGCCGCCGCCGCGGAAGGATAGAACGAGGTGTTCTCGAATTTCGGGGTGCGCGCAGGACAAATCGGCCGGCAATAGATGCCGGTGGTTTTCACGCCGACGAACAGTCTGCCGTCGAAACGGGCATCACGCGTCGAAATCGCGCGGTAGCAGGCAGTGCGGTCCATATCCATCATGGAAGCATCGTTCATTGCCGCGCGCTTGTCTTGCGGGTTTCGGACATGGTCAGCCCTGAAAAATCAGACACGTGGTGGTGCCGTGGGCAAGCAAACGCCCCTTGCCATCGGTGACGTGCCCTTCGGCGGTGCCAACCCGACGGCCGCGGCTCAGCACCACACCCTCCGCCCTGATCACCCCTGTCTCAGGGGTGATGGGCCGCACCAGTGAAATCTTGAACTCGAGCGTCGTCTGGCCGACACCCTTTTCCAGGGTAGACTGGATGGCCAGTCCCATGCAGCTGTCGAGCAGCGTGGCTGTCAAACCACCGTGCACCGTGCCGGCTGGATTAAGATGGAGGTCGCTCGGCTCCGTGGTGACGACGACGCGCCCGCTCACGGCCTCGGTCACGTCATAACCCAGAGTCTTTGCGATCGTATTGAGAGGCAACGTCCCGTCGACAAGCCCCTGGACAAATTCGAGGCCGCTCATCTCTTTCTGCCTGTCGGCGCTGACGGTTCCGTAGGTCTTGCCGGCGATGTCCATGATGGAAACATCGTCGATTGCTCCGCGCGTGTCTCGCGGTTTTCGGACACGGTCATTTTTGGCCGAATGAAGCCGCGTTAAGCGCAGGCCCTAGGCCGGAATCTCACCAAATGTTTTGCCGGCGGCAAGCGGCGCAAGGCGGATCAGCCGGGAATCCCTAACCGCTGCCTGGCGGTGCTTGACCGCTTCGCGGTAGACGGGATCGCGGATCATTTCGACGAAAGCCCCAACGCCCGGATATTCGGCGATGAAGCAATGATCCCAGCGTTCATCCGACGGGCCGATCAGCATCAGCTCGAAGCGGCCCTGCCATACGATTTTGCCGCCGAGCCTGGTAAACACCGGCCCGCTGTCGCGGCCATAGGCGGCATAGGCTTCCGCGCCGGAAGCATTTCGCCCGTCGGGATAGGCGGCACGATCGTTGAGCCGCACCAGATTGAGCATGTGGATCGGGCCTTCGCGATGATTGTCGCGAAACTGTGCGAAGACTTCCTTGGTCGGATCAATATGGCCTGTCATGATATCTCCCGTCGCGGTCGCTGCCGGCTATCATCTAGTATGCGTCTTGGGGGGAAGCCATAGTGAACGCAATTGCCAATCTGTTGGTGGCGCTGGTCGCCGCGCTGCATGTCTATTTTCTGGTGCTGGAGATGTTCCTCTGGACCAAGCCGCGGGGCTTGAAGACGTTTCACAACACGCCCGAGAAGGCCGCCGATTCGGCCGTGCTGGCCGCCAATCAAGGGCTCTATAACGGCTTTCTCGCCGCAGGCCTGTTCTGGGGGTTAGTGCACGGCACACCCGCCTTCGCCTTCCAGATTAAAGTATTCTTCCTGCTTTGCGTCATCGTTGCTGGCGTCTATGGCGCCGTGACCGTCAGCCGCAGGATCTTGTTGGTTCAGGCGGCACCGGCTGCGTTCGCATTAATTCTGCTCTGGCTGGCGTAGAGCTGCTGCTGCACCGGGTATTGTTGGTCCCCAAGGCTCCGCCAACGATCTGAAATCGTTTGGGTCCGGTTTCGCCGCGTGACCGGCAGGATCGCAAATGCTGGGCAAAGCACGTCCCTCGTGGTGACGGCGCCGGCCGCCGAAACGCCGTTAACCAACGCTTCTCGCGACCGCGACGGGAGGCTGCCTGGCAAGATGCCGTTGATGGTCATCATCAACGAGCGGTCCCGATGGAGCTTCCGGTTGGTGGGATGTGGGTCTATATTGATGCGATCCGTACAAATGGTTTGAACCATGAACACAGTTAACCAGGGAGTAGTTGGCGACACCGCGAAGCTGATCATGCATCGGCTGATCGCGCGGCAGATCCGTCGTGATCCGACATTGGTCGAAAGGGCCAAGATCGCGCATGCGAGGCAGGCCGATCAGTATGCTGGCTGGCCGTTTGTCGATGAATGGAACGACCTGCTGGATCTTCCACCGTCGGAGCTCACCTCGAAATTGATCAGTCGCGATCGGGAAATGGTTCGCCTCCGTAACTCTTCTCCCTTCTACCTGGCCGAGGGTGTCGACTTCGGAGACTACCGGGTGCGCATTCGCATCGGTCGGGCGGCGAGACGGGTGGCGGAACGGGGACTGAAGGAGCCTCCGGCTCCGCGGCGCCCGTAATATGCCGGACAGGAAGCCCCTGCGCACGATTGAAGAACTGCGCAGGGTGATCCGGGCTCTCGGCTTCGAATTCAAGACCGACACCGTCTTCATCGTCGGCAGTCAGGCGATACTCGCGTCGATGCCCGATGCGCCGGAGGTCGTGCGCCAGTCGCCTGAATTCGACGCCTTTCCTGGAAACGCCAGAATGTGGGAAATCACCGAAAAGGAGCTGGCGCCGGGAGTGAGGCCCATAGCATCTGAACACATTCACGGCCTGTTCGGTCCGAACACCCCATTCCATCAGACGCACGGTTTCTACATCGACGGCGTCGACGAAAGGACGGCGAAGCTCCCGAACGGGTGGCGGCAGCGCGCGATCGAGGTGAGGGAAGAGGTTGACGGTCGAACCGTGGTTGGGGTCGCTCCGTCGACCGTGGACCTCGTGGTGTCGAAGATCGCCAGGTTGGATCCGAGAGACCGCGTGTTCGTCGAAGCGATCCACGAAAAACGGCCGCTGGACCTAAAGCTGTCGAAGAAAGAATTCTGCAGACCGACCTCGCTCCAGAGATCGCCGAACGGACTATTGCCTACATCAGAAGCTTGGAGACGACGCCGAGAGATAAGCCATCGACACTACGGCCACCGTGGGCCTCGTCGTCTGAAGAATCAGACTGAACTGCCACCAAGCGCTGATCAGGGCTTCATCTGAGGCTCAACCTCGGCGTCGTTCGCTCCGCGATAGCCGGCCTCCAGCCGATCTAAGCAGAAGCCGATCGCCTCGGCACGGAACCCCGCAGTTTCCGGCCGGGGCTTTTCGTTTTCGGACTAGGGGACCTACCTTGCCTCGCAACGGGGGCAAACTTGTAGCGGACCAACTTTGCCCGGTGCCGCTGCTCCCTATCCGGCCGGCATCTTCTTGCATTGCCAAGACCCTTCCCCCACACTCCCGGCCAACGATGACGCCCGACAAGATCGGACAAGATCATCGGCAACACATGGGAGAAAGCGATATGAAGAACAGCCCTTTTCACCTGATCGCCGGAACGGCGGTTGTGATCGCGCTGTCGGTGACCTCGGCCACTGCGCAGAAGAAATACGATACCGGCGCCACCGATACCGAGATCAAGATCGGCCAGACCGTGCCGTTCTCGGGTCCTGCTTCGGCCTATGCCGGCATCGGCAAGACCCAGGCGGCCTATCTGAAGATGATCAACGAGCAGGGCGGCATCAATGGCCGCATGCTCAATCTGATCCAGTATGACGACGCCTATTCGCCGCCGAAGGCGGTGGAGCAGGTGCGCAAGCTGGTCGAAGGCGACGAGGTGCTGTTCACCTTCCAGATCATCGGCACGCCGTCGAACGCCGCC
>DATBYN010000270.1:0-16885 GCA_036513695.1 Bradyrhizobium sp.
GCTGGAACCGCTCAGCAACGGCCCGCAACACGAAATTGACCGAAAGAACGAAGCCGAAACTGCAAGAAACCCTTATTTTTCTGGCTTAAGTGTTGGCGATCCCAGCAGGATTCGAACCTGCAACCCACGGAGTAGAAATCCGTTACTCTATCCAGTTGAGCTATGGGACCGTCGGGGTGACCCGCGCGACGTCTTCTTAGCATTGCCAATATGAAAAATCCGCTTTGCCGCCAAGTCCGTTCCGAACCCTTTTGTCACGCCAAACGACAAACCGAGAGGTTGGGCCGTCCGTCCGCCCTCAAAGGCAATGCTGCGCCGCGGTCGGCCGCCGGCGCGGGCAACAGGCGCGCTTCGACCAATGTTGCATGCGACTTTTTCGTCCCCAGGTTCCGCCGCCATCAGGCCGTCACCTTTTAGCGCACTTCTCACCCTCAAGCGGCACGCGTCCGCTCGCCCGGGAGCTCCATCATGATCGGTTTGGTTCGTGCCGCAACACTTTGCGTAACGCTGGCGCTTGGCCTGGTCTCAGTGCAGGCCGCGGATAAAGCCTTCAAACGCGACGATCTCGTCGATTCGGCAATAAAGTTGGAGGCCCAGATCAAGAGCGAGGCGGGGCCCGTCGCCAAGAGCAACGCGACCCTCAAAACCGACGCCGACGCCGCCTTCAGGCGCAGCGATTTCCGCACCGGCCTGCAAATCCTCGGACAGATCGCCGCCACCACGCCGGAGGACAGCGGCAACTGGCTGCGGCTCGCCCGTACCATCTTCCAGATCCGCCCCGCCAATTCCAGCGAGCAGACCTTCCTGCTCGAGCGCGCCTCGACCGCGGCCTACATCGCCTACCAGCGCGCCGGCAATCCGGGCGAGGAGGCGGACGCCTTGGCCGTGCTTGGCCGAGCGCTGTCCGAGCGTAAGCTATGGCGGCCCGCGCTGGATAGCTTGAGGCTGTCGCTCGACATGCGCGAGGTCGCCGAGGTGCGCGGGCAATATGAGAAACTGCGCGACGAGCACGGTTTTCGCCTGTTGGACTATACCGTCGATTCCGATTCAGCTTCGCCGCGCGCCTGCTTCCAGTTCTCCGAAGATCTGGCAAAACGCACCGACTTTGCGCCGTTCGTCGCGCTTGCCGGCAACGACAAACCGGCGCTGTCGGCGGAGGCAAAGCAGCTTTGCGTCGATGGCCTGACCCATGGCGAGCGCTACAACGTCAATCTGCGCGCCGGCCTGCCGTCGACGGTCAAGGAAACCCTGCCCAAATCGGCGGAATTCAATATCTATGTCCGCGACCGCAAGCCGTTCGTGCGCTTTACCGGCCGCGCCTATGTGCTGCCGCGCACCGGCCAGCGCGGGATTCCCCTGGTCAGCGTCAATACGCCTGCGGTTACGGTCAATGTGTTTCGGATCGGCGACCGCAACCTGATCAACTCCGTGATCGACGGTGATTTTCAGCGGGCTTTGAGCCGGTACGAGCTGTCAGGCCTCGGCGGTGAACGGGGCGTAAAAGTCTGGTCGGGCGAACTCTCGACCGCGACCACGCTCAATCAGGACGTCACGACGGCGTTTCCGGTCGACCAGGCGCTCGGCGATCTGCAGCCGGGTGTCTATGTCATGACGGCGGCGCCCAAAGGCCCGGGCAGCGACGACGACAATTCGCTGGCGACGCAATGGTTCATCGTCTCGGATCTGGGCATCACCGCGTTCTCCGGCAATGACGGCATCCACGTCTTCGTCAATTCGCTGGCCTCGACGGAAGCAGTCGCAAAGGCCGAAGTGCGGCTGGTCGCGCGCAACAACGAGATTTTGGCGACCCGCAAAACCGACGACTCCGGCCACGTGCTGTTCGAGGCCGGGCTGGCGCGCGGCGAGGGCGGTCTGTCGCCGGCGATGCTGACGGTGACGGGCGAAAAAGCCGACTACGCGTTTCTCAGCCTGAAATCCAATGCGTTCGATCTGTCCGATCGCGGCGTATCCGGCCGCGCCGTGCCCTCGGGCGCCGATGCGTTCGTCTATGCCGAACGCGGCGTCTATCGCTCCAACGAGACCGTGTATCTCACAGCCCTCTTGCGCGACGGCCAGGGCAATGCCGTGACCGGCGGGCCGCTGACATTGGTGATCGAGCGCCCCGACGGCGTCGAATTCCGCCGCGCGCAGCTCGCGGACCAGGGCGCGGGCGGCAGGACCATGACACTGCCACTCAATTCCGCGGTGCCGACCGGGACCTGGCGGGTCCGGGCCTTCACCGACCCGAAGGGTTCTTCCGTCGGCGAAACCACCTTCATGGTCGAGGATTACGTCCCCGAACGGATCGAATTCGACCTCACAGCCAAGGACAAGCTGATAAAAGCTGAACTTCCTGTAGAACTTAAAGTGGACGGCCATTTCCTCTATGGCGCACCCGCGTCGGGCCTGCAGCTCGAAGGCGATTTGCTGGTGGCGCCGGCGACCGAGCGGCCGGGCTTTGCCGGCTACCAGTTCGGCGTCGCCGATGAAGAGACCACCAGCAACGAGCGCACGCCGATCGAGAATCTGCCCGAGGCCGACGCCAATGGCGTCGCCACTTTCCCGGTCAGCCTCGCAAAACCGCCATCCTCGACGCGCCCGCAGGAAGCGCAGATCTTTATCCGCATGGCGGAGGCCGGGGGCCGCGCCGTGGAGCGCAAACTGGTGCTGCCGGTCGCGCCCGCCGCGGCGATGATTGGGGTAAAGCCGCTATTTGGCGACAAAAATGTCGCCGAGGGCGACAAGGCCGGTTTCGACGTCGCCTTTGTTGCTCCCGACGGCAAGTCATTGGCACGCGACGGGCTGCGCTACGAGCTGATGAAGATCGAATCCCGCTATCAATGGTATCGCCAGAATTCGTCCTGGGATTTTGAGCCGGTCAAATCGACCACCCGCGTCGCCGACGGCGATCTTTCGATTGCCGCCGACAAGCCGTCGCGGATCACGCTGTCGCCGCAGCCCGGCCGCTATCGCCTCGATGTCAAATCGACCGAGGCCGACGGTCCCCTGACCTCGGTGCAGTTCGATGTCGGCTGGTATTCCGACGGCAGCGCCGACACGCCCGATTTGCTGGAGACCTCGATCGACAAGCCGCAATATCAGTCCGGCGACACCATGGTGGTGTCGGTCAATGCGCGCACCGCCGGCAAACTGACCATCAATGTGCTGGGCGACCGGCTGCTGACGACGCAAACCACTGATATCAAGGAAGGCACCGCGCAGATCAAAATCCCCGTGGCTAAGGATTGGGGCACCGGTGCCTATGTGCTGGCGACCTTGCGCCGCCCGCTCGACGTCGCCGCATCGCGGATGCCGGGCCGCGCCATCGGGCTAAAATGGTTCGGCATCGACAAGAACACCCGGACGCTGCAGGTGAACCTTTCGCCGCCCGCGCTCGTGCGCCCGAACTCTACGCTAAAACTGCCGGTCAGGATCGGCGGCCTCAATCCCGGCGAGGATGCAAAGATCGTGGTTGCCGCGGTCGATGTCGGCATCCTCAATCTGACCAATTACAAGCCGCCGGCGCCGGACGATTACTATCTCGGCCAGCGCCGCCTGAGTTCGGAAATCCGCGACCTCTACGGGCAGTTGATCGACGGCATGCAGGGCACGCGCGGCCAGCTCAAAACCGGCGGCGATTCCGGAGCCGAGCTGCAGGGCAGTCCGCCGACCCAAAAACCGCTCGCGCTTTATTCGGGGATTGTCACCGTCGCCGCCGACGGCTCGGCCGAAATCAGTTTTGACATCCCGGAATTCGCTGGCACGGCGCGGGTGATGGCGGTGGCCTGGACCGCGACAAAACTCGGGCGCGCCACCACCGATGTGACGGTTCGCGATCCCGTGGTGCTGACGGCAACATTGCCGCGCTTCCTGCTCAATGGCGATCACGGCACCATGAGTTTTGACCTGGACAATGTCGAGGGCGCGCCCGGCGACTACACCATCAACGTCAAGACATCGGGTCCGGTGAAGGTCACCGGCAATCCCGCCACCAACGTGAACCTGGCGGCCAAGCAGCGCACTTCGATGTCACTGGCGCTCGATGCCGGCGGCGCCGGAACCGCGAAGCTCGACGTCGATATTACCGGACCGAACGGGCTGGCCCTGGCGCGCCATTACGCGCTCGACGTCAAGCCGGCGACGCAGGTGCTGGCGCGCCGTTCGATCCGGACATTGGCCAAAGGCGAGAGCCTGACGCTGACATCGGACATGTTCTCGGATCTGGTCGAGGGCACCGGCGGCGTCTCGCTGTCGGTCGGCATGTCCACGGCGCTTGACGCCGCGACCATCCTGAAGGCGCTCGATCGCTATCCTTATGGCTGTTCGGAACAGACCACCAGCCGCGCCATGCCGCTGCTTTACGTCAATGAACTTGCGGCGGGCGCCCACCTTGCGATGGATACGGAGGTCGACCAGCGCATCAAGGATGCGATCGATCGGTTGTTGGCGCGGCAAGGTTCGAACGGATCGTTCGGATTATGGTCGGCCGGCGGCGAGGACGCCTGGTTAGATGCCTATGTCACGGACTTCCTGACCCGCGCCCGCGAAAAGGGATTTGCGGTGCCGGATGTGTCGTTTAGAAGCGCGCTCGATCGTATCCGCAACTCGGTCGTGAATGCGAACGAGCCCGAAAAAGACGGCGGGCGCGATCTGGCTTATGGGCTCTACGTGCTCGCCCGCAACGGCGCGGCGCCGATCGGCGATCTGCGCTACCTCGCTGATACCAAATTGAGCAATCTCGCAACCCCAATCGCAAAATCGCAACTGGCGGCGGCGCTGGCGCTAGTCGGCGACAAGGCGAGAGCCGAGCGGGTCTACCAGGCTGCGCTCGACAGTCTCGCGCCGAAACCGGTGCTGGAGTTCGGCCGGGTCGACTATGGCAGCGCGTTGCGCGATGCGGCGGCGCTGGTTTCGCTGGCGAGCGAGGGCAATGCGCCAAAGGCGACGCTGACGCAGGCGGTCACCCGCGTCGAAGTGGCGAGGGGACTGACGCCCTACACCTCGACGCAGGAAAATGCCTGGCTGGTGCTGGCCTCGCGCGCGCTGTCGAAGGAAACCATGAGCCTCGATCTCAACGGTGCTCCTATCAAGACCGCGCTCTACCGCAGCTACAAGGCAGCTGAAATGGCGGGCGCACCGATCAAGATCACCAACACCGGCGACACCCCGCTGCAGGCGGTGGTCTCGGTCTCTGGCTCGCCGATCACGCCGGAGCCCGCCGCCTCGAACGGCTTCAAGATCGAGCGCAATTATTTCACGCTCGACGGCAAGCCGGCCGATGTCGCGAAGGTGAAGCAGAACGATCGTTTTGCCGTGGTGTTGAAGATCACCGAGGCAAAACCGGAATTCGGTCACATCATGGTGTCGGATTATCTCCCCGCAGGTTTTGAGATCGACAATCCGCATTTGGTCTCGTCAGGCGAAACCGGCACGCTGGACTGGATCGAGGACGGCGAGGAGCCGGAAGACACCGAATTCCGCGACGACCGTTTTACGGCCGCGATCGATCGCGCCGCTGACGCCAAGGCGGTGTTCACGGTGGCCTATGTGGTGCGGGCGGTATCGCCGGGCAAATACGTGCTGCCGCAGGCCTATGTCGAGGACATGTACAACCCCTCGCGCTACGGCCGCACCGGCACCGGCGCCGTCGAGGTTCGTCCGGCGAAATGAGCGAAGCAAACGCCAGCAACTCACCGTCATGCCCGGGCAAAAGGCGCGAAGCGCCGTCTTCGCGCCAGATGTCCCGGGCATCCACGCCCTTTGCGGCCAGTTGCGAAGACGTGGATGGCCGGGACAAGTCCGGCCATGACGGCGGTGCTAGACGGCGCATCGTTCGCATCGCTGCCGCCGCTGCCTTTGCAATCCTTGCAATCTCCGGCGCCTTTTCCGCTTGGGTCGTCTCGCTCGGGCCGTTGCCGCTGGCGCAGGCGAAAGAAGTCTCCACCACCATCGTCGACCGCAACGGAAAACTGCTGCGCGCTTATGCGATGGCCGCTGGCCGCTGGCGGCTGCCGGTCGATGCCAAGACGGCCGTCGATCCCGGCTACATAAAACTGCTGCTGGCTTATGAGGATCGACGGTTCTACTCGCATTCCGGGGTCGATCCGCTCGCCCTCGGCCGCGCCGCGTTTCAGCTCGTCACCCGTGGGCACATCGTCTCCGGCGGCTCCACCATCACCATGCAATTGGCGCGCTTGATGGAGCCGCGGCGTGAGCGGTCGGTTTACGCCAAGCTGCGGCAGATGGTGCGCGCGCTCGAGATCGAGCAGCAACTGACAAAAGACGAGATTCTCGATCTTTATCTGGCGCTGGCGCCGTATGGCGGCAATCTCGAGGGCATTCGCGCCGCATCGATCGCCTATTTTGGCAAAGAGCCGAAGCGATTGTCGCTTCCCGAAGCAGCGTTGTTGGTGGCGTTGCCGCAATCGCCGGAAACCCGCAGGGTAGATCGCTATCCCGACGCCGCCCGCGCGGCGCGCGATCGCGTACTCGACCGCATGGTCGAAGAGGGACTTGTATCGCGCGACGACGCCATCCAGGCGAAGGCAGCGCTGGTGCCGGGGCTGCGCCGGCCGATGCCGATCCTCGCGCCGCATTCCTCCGATCAAGCCATCGCCACCGTAAAGGACGCGCCCGTAATCCACCTGACGCTGGACGCAAGCCTGCAGAAAGCGCTCGAAGCATTGGCGCGCGACCGCGCCATCGCGTTGGGTCCGGACATTTCGGTCGCCATTCTTGCCCTCGACAATGAGAGCGGCGACGTGTTGGCGCGGGTCGGGTCGCCCGAATATTTCGACGAGCGGCGCGCCGGGCAGGTGGACATGACTCGTGCGGTGCGCTCGCCGGGATCGACCTTAAAACCGTTCATCTATGGTCTCGCGTTCGAGGACGGCTTTGTGCATCCGGAAAGCCTGATCGACGATCGGCCGATCCGGTTCGGCACCTACGCACCGGAAAATTTCGACATGACGTTTCAGGGCACCGTCGCGGTGCGCCGGGCGCTGCAACAGTCCCTCAACGTGCCGGCGATCGCCTTGCTCGATCGGGTCGGCGCGACGCGCTTGTCGTCGCGGTTGCGACAGGCCGGCGCCAATCTGGTGCTGCCGAAGGACGAGGCGCCGGGGCTCGCGATGGGTCTTGGTGGCGTCGGGGTCACGCTGCAGGATCTGGTGCAGCTTTATGGCGGTCTGGCGCGGCTCGGCAACACACGGCCGTTGCGCGAGATCGTCGATGCGAAAGATGATCGGCGCGAATCCTTGCGCCTGATGGATCAGGTCGCGGCCTGGCAGGTCGGCAACGTTCTGATGGGCACCCCGCCGCCGGAAAACGCGCCGCATAACCGGATCGCGTTCAAGACCGGCACCAGCTACGGCTATCGCGATGCCTGGTCAGTCGGTTTTGATGGCCGCATGACCATCGGGGTCTGGGTTGGTCGTCCCGACGGCGCCCCGGTGCTTGGCCTTGCTGGCCGCACCGCCGCAGCACCTATCCTGTTCGATGCCTTCGCCCGAACAGGTAAGCTCCCGGTTCCGCTGCCAAAACCGCCGAAGGGCGCGCTGGTCGCCAGTAACGCAAAACTTCCGCTGCCGCTGCGGCGCTTCCGCCCGGTGGGGGAACTGGTGCGGACCGGCGGCGAGCAGGCGCCGCACATTCAGTTCCCCCTCAATGGTTCGCGGATCGACGTCGATCGCTCGGCCGACGGGCAATTAGCGGCGATGCCGGTGAAGGTCGCCGGCGGCGTGCTGCCAATGACGATGCTCGTCAACGGCGCCACAGTGGGCGCCATCGACGGCAGGCGCCAGCGCCTGGTCGATCCGCCCGGGCCGGGCTTTGCCAGACTGACCGTGATCGATGCTACGGGCGCTGCGGACACAGTTGTCATCAGAATTCAATAGAGGCTACCTAACCGGTTGTCGGCATAGCGGTTTCGGCGTATGCGGAACCGATGGTCGAGACCTATGCCCGCCCCCGATTTGGAGAGCCGCGCGAGCCGAAAAACCGGGTTAATCCGGGTAGTCGGCTGGTCGGCGTGCTTGATTTTGTCACCGGCAGCCACACCCGCGCCGTCGCATTCCTGACGCTGTGCGGCTTGCTGCTGTTTCTGCCCGGATTTTTCAACATTCCGCCCATCGACCGCGACGAGGCGCGCTTCGCGCAGGCGACCAAGCAGATGGTCGAGACTTCTGATTTCGTCGATATCCGCTTCCAGGATGACGTGCGCTACAAGAAGCCGGTTGGCGTCTATTGGTTGCAGGCCGCCGCCGTCGAAACCGCGTCTGCGCTGGGCTTGCCTCACGCCCAGGTTCGCGTCTGGCTTTACCGGGTTCCGTCGCTGACCGGCGCGATCGGGGCGGTGCTGTTGACGTACTGGACGGCCCTGGCGTTCGTGACACGGCGCGGCGCCATATTAGCGGGGCTGATCCTGGGCAGTTCGGTACTGCTTGGCGCCGAAGCCCGGCTCGCCAAAACCGACGCCATGCTGCTGTTGACCGTGGTCGCGGCGATGGGCGCGCTGGCGCGGGTGTATCTGTCGTGGCAGCGCGGCGAGGATCCGGTGCATCCGCCGTGGATCTGGCCCGCGATCTTCTGGACCGCCTTGGCCGGCGGCATCCTGCTCAAGGGACCGCTGATCCTGATGTTCGTCGGCTTAACGATCGCTACGCTTGCGATCTTCGACCGGTCAGCGACATGGCTTTGGCGGCTGCGCCCGGTATGGGGTCTGATGTGGATGCTGGTATTGGTGTTGCCGTGGTTCGTCGCGATCTTCTGGCGCGCCGGCGAAGCATTTTTCGCGGACTCCCTCGGCGGCGACATGCTGAGCAAGCTCGCCGCGCAAGAATCCCACGGTGCGCCGCCCGGAATCTATCTGCTGCTGTTCTGGGTGACGTTCTGGCCGGGCGCGCCGCTCGCTGCGATGGCGGCACCAGCGGTCTGGCGGGCAAGAAGAGAGCCCGGCGCGCAGTTCTTGCTGGCGTGGCTGGTGCCGTCCTGGATCGTGTTCGAGGCGGTGCTGACAAAATTGCCGCACTACGTGCTGCCGCTCTATCCGGCGATCGCCGTCCTGACCGTCGGCGCGTTGGAGCGGCGCGTGCTGTCGCGATCGTGGTTGAGGCGCGGCGCGGCCTGGTGGTTCGTGATTCCCGCGGCGGCCTCGGTCATCGCCGTGGTGGGCGCCATCACATTGACGCGCCAGCCGGTGTTTCTGGCGTGGCCGTTCGTGGCGGCGGCGCTGATCTTCGGATTGTTCGCGTGGTGGCTGTTCGACGGCAACCGCGCCGAGCGCTCGCTGCTGAATGCGGTGGTCGCCGCGATGTTTCTGGCAGTCGCCATCTATGGCGTGGTGGTGCCGGCGCTGACGCCGCTGTTCCCGAGCGCGGAAATCGCGCGAGCCCTGCGCAACGTCGTCTGCGTCGGGCCGAAAGCCGCCGCGGCGGGCTTTCACGAGCCAAGTCTCGTCTTCATGACCGATACCGAGACGCTATTGACCGACGGATCGGGGGCCGCGGATTTTCTGGGCCAGGGCAGTTGCCGTTTTGCCCTCGTCGAACAGCGCTCGGAACGCGGCTTTGTCCAGCGCGCCGAAGCGATTGGGCTGCGCTACAACATGGCGACCCGCATCGACGGCTATAATATCTCGCAAGGAAGAGCGATTTCGGTCGCGATCTACCGTTCCGAGGCGACGCAGTAAGATGTCCGCCCAGCTCGGCATCGGCGTATCCTCAAATTATCTCTCGGGCCTGTTTACCTTGGTGTGGCGCTCGGCTGCCCGGCTGGTGCGGCGGCCATCGCATTCGCGACGTGCCGAGGCCGCACGACGATTGGCGCGCCACTCCTTATGGACCACAGCGATTGTCGGAGTCGTCATCATCGCGCTGATGTATGGATTGGATGCGCGAGAGATCGCGCTGATGCCGCCGCGCGGCACCGGCGGCCTCTGGCTCGTTCGCATCCTCACCGATTTCGGCAAAGAGACCTATGTGTTGTGGTTGCTCGCAGGAATGTTGCTCGTCGTTGCGATCGTGGCCCCGGGATTGCACGGATCCTCGCAACCGCGGTTGCTGAATTTTGGCACGCGCCTGCAGTATTTGCTTTTTGCGGTGCTTGTGCCGGTGCTCGCCGGCGAGCTGACAAAATGGATCGCAGGAAGGGGCCGGCCGTTCGTCGGCGGCAAAGCCAATGCTTTCAACTTCGTGCCCTTCAATGGGAGCGAAGCCTATGCCAGCTTCCCGTCCGCGCATGCGATCACGAGCGTCGCACTGGCGTTCGCGGTCACGGCGGTCTGGCCGCGGACGCGGCCCGTGATGGTCTTGTATGCTCTGTTGATTGTGACGAGCCGCCTGGTGTTGCTGGCCCATCATCCCAGCGACGTGGTCGCAGGCGCCTTGATCGGTGTGATCGGCGCGATGGCCGTACGATACTGGTTCGCCGCGCGCCGTCTGGGTTTTACGATCGATCGCGATGGCGAAATTGTGCCGCTTCCGAGCACTCGCGGGCAGCTCAAAAGGGTTGCCGGCAGGCCATCAGCCCCATAAGAAGCGGTCGCCGCAATGCCGGACCGAAAGCTTCGCCGCTGCCAGGCCAATTCAAACCATGAGTGTTGATTTGTCATCTTTCGACGCCGCCGCAGTGGCCGTTTCCATCGTTATCCCCGTGCGCAACGAGGCCGAGAACATCAGCCCGCTGGTCGCGGAGATCGCGTCCGCGCTCGACGGCCGCTGGAATTACGAGATCATCTATGTCAACGACGGCTCAACCGATGCGACCGCCGATCGACTTGCTGCAGTCATGAAGCAGCGCGGAAATCTGCGCGAGATCCGCCACGCGATTTCCGCAGGTCAGTCGGCGGCGGTGCGCAGCGGGGTCCGCGCCGCGCGCGGCGCGATCGTGGCGACGCTCGACGGCGACGGGCAAAATAATCCAGTCTTCCTGCCGGATTTGATTGTGGCGATCGAGCGCGGCGGCGACCGCACAGGCCTTGCCGCCGGCCAAAGGGTAGGGCGCAAGGATACCGGGTTTAAGAAAATCCAGTCGCGCATCGCCAATCGCGTGCGCAGCGCGATCTTGCAAGACGGCACGCGCGACACCGGCTGCGGCCTGAAGGCGTTCCGGCGCGAGGTGTTCCTGATGATGCCTTATTTTGACGGGCTGCATCGTTTTCTGCCGGCGCTGATGCGCCGCGAGGGCTACGAAATCGCCTATGTCGACGTCGTCGACCGGCCGCGCCATTCCGGCGTGTCGAACTACGGATTTTTCGATCGGCTATGGATCGGGATCATGGATCTCGCCGGCGTGTGGTGGCTGATCCGCCGCAAGAAACCGACGCCGGCTGCGACCGAGGTGACGTCATGACCGAGCTCTTCAACAATCTCGCCACCTATCTTCACGATGTCTTCGTGATCAAATTCGACGCCTGGGTGGTTTTGGGATTCGTGGCGCAGGCGTTTTTCACCATGCGCTTCGTGGTGCAGTGGATCGCCTCGGAACGCGCCCGCGCAAGCGTGATCCCGGTGGCGTTCTGGTTCTTCTCGATCGGCGGTGGCTTCTTGCTGCTGATCTATGCGCTCTACCGCAGGGACCCGGTATTCATCGCGGGGCAAGCGCTCGGACTCGTGGTCTATGTTCGCAATTTGTATTTTATTATCGTTAACGGACGACAGAGCTCGGCGGGCGATTGAACAAATTCGCTCGCGAAATCCCGCATGAGATGCGACGATATGGAATAACGACTTATGATTGCGAGTTCGCTGCCGACCCGAACGCCACGATGCGCGGAGCCTCTCGGCTTCTGCATCCGACCCATACCGATCTCCGTGGCTTGTCGCACTACCTGCGGCTGGTTTGTGACATGGACAGGGTGTTCTAAAAGCCATTGGATTCGGCTGGCCAACAACGTACCGTGGTATCTGTCGGCTCAGGAGCATAGGTGATGGAGAGACGCCTAGCCGCCATAGTTTGCGCTGACGTTGCCGGCTATTCGCGAATGATGGGCGCCGATGAGGCGGGCACGCATGCCGCCTTCAAGGCCCATCGCAGCGCGATGTACCCGATCATTCTCAATCATGGCGGCCGTATCGTAAAAAACACCGGCGATGGCTTCATGCTGGAGTTTCCGAGCGTCGTGGGAGCCATCGAAGGCGCGATCGCGATGCAGGCGCTGATGGCCGAGCGCAACGGCCAGCTTCCCGCGGACCGCATCATGCAATTCCGTATGGGCATCCACATGGGAGACGTGATGGCCGACGAAGACGACGTGTTCGGGGACGACGTGAATCTCGCCGCCCGCCTCGAGACGATTGCTATCCCCGGCGGCGTCGCGGTTTCGGCAAAGGCCTATGGCGAGGCAAGCAAGCATCTCAGCGCGCCCCTTGTCGACGCCGGCATTCATCGCTTCAAGAACATCGAGGAGCCGGTCAGTGTCTGGAGCTGGCAGCCTGTAGGATGCCTCCGCGGCGAGGAGCCGAGGGTGATTTCAAACCTGCCGGCTCAATATCGGACTGCGATCGTGGGCGTGCTTCCTTTCGCCAATCTCAGCGACAGCGCCGACGAATACTTTTCCGACGGTCTCACGGAGGATCTGATCCACGCGCTTTCGCTGCAATCCTTTTATCGGGTCCTGAGCCGAAGTTCGACCTTTGCATTCAAGGGCAAGAATCTGAGCACGCGCCTGATCGCGCGCGAGATTGACGCGTCCTACCTGATCCAGGGTTCGGTGCGACGTGCCGGAACCAAAATTCGTGTCACCGCAGAGTTGATCGCCCCCGAGAACGGCGAACAACTATGGACCGGTCGATATGACCGGGACATCGGCGATCTCTTCGCGGTTCAGGATGAGCTCACCACGAATTTGTCCGCAGCACTGGCGCCGGAAATCTATCGGGCGGAGGCGTCCACCCCGACCCGCGCATCGTTCACCGATTTGACCGCGTGGGATCGGTTCCTAAAGGGGCTTTCTCACTATTATCAGCCGACCAAAACGGATTATGAAGCCTCGATCGCTTTTTTCAGGGAGGCTATTTCGCTCGATCCCGGGCTTGCGATCGCGCGCGCCTACCTCGCCACTATCATGGTGCAGGGCGTGCAGTTTGGCTGGATCAGGAGCACGCACGAATTGTGGTCTGAGGCGATGAGCCTCGCCGAAAGCAGCGTTCGGCTTGATCCCCGTTCGGCCTACGCATTTCAGATCCTGTCCTATGTGCATTCCATGGAGGGAAATTTCGATATCGCGATGGATGCCGCAAAGAAAGCGGTTGACTTGAACCCGTACGACATGGGGGCTCGCGGTGTTCTTGGCATATGTCATTTCATGATCGGCGAGCATCGACAGGCGATCGAACTGTTTTCAATGGCGGTGCAGCGCGGCAACAGCGACCCCCGATATCAATGGGCGGGATTGCTCGCCTTCAGCCACTATTTGCTCCGACAATATGACGCGTCGCTGTCCTGGGCACGCGAAGCCCTGTATTTGAATCCCAGTCATCTTCAAGTGCTCGGCGTGCGGCCGGCGGCTCTGGCGCAGTCGGGACGGGCCGAGGAAGCAGCAAAGGCGACGGAGGCTTTGCTCACGAGCTTCCCGGGCTTCACCGTCGAACGGCATCTGCGCAACTTCCGCTGGAAAAATCCGGCCGACACCGCCCATTATCGTGAAGGCCTTTTGAAAGCGGGCGTGCCATTGAGCAAATTGGCTGTCGTCGAGCCGACCTCAAAGCGTACGGCCAATTCTTAGATTGCAAGCGGCTTCTGCGTGCCGCGAGCGCCCGCGGGGGTACTTGTACAATTTGGCGGGGCGGGGTTGAGCGACGGCCCCATATCTTCGTTGGCCCTGAGATCATGATCCGATCAGATTGCATTGGATCATGATCGATCTCATCTCTTTGTTTGCGCATGATCTCCGCGCAAACGCTTCGCGTTTGTCGCGAGGGAAAACCGGTTCCCACTTTTCCGGAACATGCTCGAGCAGCCTTCAGTTGACACGGAATCGAATCCCGCCAAAACTCCGCTGCATCCTGAAGTAGCAGGCC
Organism: Bradyrhizobium sp.; assembly: GCA_036513695.1. Taxonomy (GTDB): domain Bacteria; phylum Pseudomonadota; class Alphaproteobacteria; order Rhizobiales; family Xanthobacteraceae; genus Bradyrhizobium. The sequence goes on from DATBYN010000270.1 coordinate 14,019, forward strand.
GCCGGCGAATTCGCCTCTCAAGACCTTCATTTACTTCACGTGCAGGCGAGCTACTTTTTCATATTTGATTCTTTTTTGGGATTTAGGTCCATGCCAGACAACGCGCCTGCCGAGCAGATCCCCGTCTCACCCAATAATCCCTGCCCCTTCTTGCGCGCGCTCGTTGCCGGCGGCTACGTCGATGGCCACATCGTCCCGCTGCCAAAACTCGCGGAGACCATCGAGGCGGCGACCGGCGAAAAGGGACTGAAAGCAAAAATGGTCGGCCTGGAGATCTACCTGGTCGCCCTGATCGCGAACGGGCTGAGCCCCTTGCGCCTGTTGCGCAGCTGGTGGTCCGGAGCGGTGCTTGACGCCTTGCGCGACGGTCCATTGGACAAGCATGGCGCTGGTTCGCACATCCTCGACGCCACCGCGCATGTGAACATGACGGAACTCGCCCGTCTCGCCGAGTACGGCACGGTCCGGCCGGACCCGCTCGGTGGCGAGCCCGAATGTGGACTGACGGCCCCGGAAATCACGACCTACATGAACGCGAATTTCGAGCGCGCCAGGGGTCATCGGCGTCCGATCGACCGGCTGTTGATGAACGGCGAATGGCCGGTGTTGCTGAACGTCATCGGTAAGGGCGAGGGCGAGCAACGCTACCTCAGCGTGGCGGAGGTCAGGACGCTGTTCGTCGAGCGGCGATTGCCCGCGCGGATCGTCGCGCGCCTGCCGGGACCCCCGCCGCCGAGCGGTCCGCGTCGCTTCCTCGCCAAGGTCGCGGTTTGGCTAATCGCGTTCGCGCTGGTGGCCACCGTGGCGGTTGCCGAATTCCCCAACCAGCTCGGCAAAATCCTTCCCCCGTTGCTCGCGCAATTGCTGCCGCCAGCGTTACCGGACCGCGCTCCGGCGAAAAGAGCGGTCTGGCTCGACCAGAACTGGACGACGGAGGATAGACACTGGTTCCACCATGCAAGCCAGGGCACCGCGACTTTCCCGGTGCCATATGACTGGTTCATGGCGCTCGAACAGCCGGGCATTCACTTGTTCACGGCGCCTGGTCTGCTCAGCGACAGCGCCTATCTCGAACGGTTCGGTTTCCTGCCAAGTCCAAGAACTGTCCACGCCGACGCGGCGAGCCTGCGCCGTTTTGGCTATGGGGATCCGCCCGACCCGCCGCCGGCGCCGGCGCCCGAACAGGTCGGAGGTTTACGGCCGACCGCGGTGGAGAATTTCGACGGCCTGCCGGTCGGTTTCGCGCGGCTGACCGGCGCCACCAATCCCGGGACGGGCCTTCCCGAACCCGACAAGATCGGGCTGACCTGCGCGGCCTGCCACACCGGAAGCATTCGCTACAAGGATGTCAGCGTGCGCTTCGACGGCGGCCCGGCAATGGTTAACCTGAAAAAGCTCGAAATCGCGACCGGTCTGTCGATTGGCTACACGCTGAACTTGCCGTTCCGTTTCACACGCTTCGCGACGCGGGTGCTCGGTCCCGATGCAAGTGAGATAGAACGCATCCAGCTCAAACAAAAGCTGGCGGCGATCGGTCAATTTCTGCTCGGCCAGAAGAATATCTACGACAAGACCATCAGGGACAAGATCCAGATAGATAGCGAGGAAGGATTCGGGCGGCTCGACGCGCTAAACCGCATCGGCAATCAGGTTTTCTACACCGACTTCGTTTTGGGCGGTCTGGCGGGATTCGAGAAGAACCTGCACGCCCAGGATGCGCCCGTCAGTTTCCCGCCGATCTGGACCGTGCCATGGTTCAAATGGGCGCAATACGACGCCTCGATCGAACAGCCCCTGATCCGCAATGCCGGCGAGGCGCTCGGGGTTTTTGCCCTGATCAACCTTTCGCCCGACTTTTCCCCGAAGGATCTTTACCGTTCGTCGGTTGCGCTCGAGAATCTCGTCCGCATCGAAGCGATGCTGCGCGGTCCGGATCCTTCCAGCCAAAATCCGATTGGATTCGGCGGACTGAAGCCGCCGAAATGGCCGTCGCAGATCTTCCCCGATGATCACGCATGGGAGATCAATTCAGAGCGCGTGCCCAGAGGCCGCGCGATCTACGCCGACATCTGCGTCGAGTGCCATCTTGGGCCCGTCAACGATCCCACCTTCGACAAGGAATACCCGGACAAGAGCTTTTGGTTCTCGAAACATGAGGACGGCAAGGCCGGGTGGGACGCCAAGGCTGGGTGGCTGGATCCGGTCCAGCATCTTGCTGCCGACATGGGAACGGACGACGCCCAGGCCAACGTTCTCGCGACACGGCCAGTCGAAGTTCCCGACTTCCTGGACATGCAACCCGCGCGAGACCTTGGAACGGGTTGGGATTGCGGGAAAATGCCTGCCAACTCTTCAACGCATATGCCGTTCGCGATTGCCTTGATGATCGCGGTGGACCGTACCAGCACACAATGGATGGACGATCACGGTGTCCCGAAGGATCCGAAGGAACGCGCAAAGCTGTGGGGCGCACGAAAGAATTGCCCCAATGACGGGCCCGGGCCGCGTTATCGCGCGCGTCCGCTGAATGGCGTCTGGGCGACCGCTCCCTATCTTCACAACGGTTCGGTTCCCTCGCTCTATTGGATGCTCAGGCCCGCGGCCGAGCGTCCGACAAAATTCTGCATGGGCGCCCGCGACTTCGATCCAGAGCAGGCTGGCTTTCGGGTGGTCGCCGGCGAAACGCCGAAATGCAAAACCGGCGAAACCTTGTTCTCAACGACGGCATCCGATGGAACGCCGATCCACGGCAACTCTGTTCTCGGCCACTCGCTCGAGGCAACGCAGCCTCCTCCATACAAGCAAGGCGTTATTGGCCGCAAGCTGACCGACGAGGAGCAAAAAGATCTGATTGAATATTTGAAGAC
>DATBYN010000271.1:0-3764 GCA_036513695.1 Bradyrhizobium sp.
AACGGATTGATTTCAGCGGCCACGGGATTTCCTCAGGTGATTTCGACGCCGGCATTGTAGATAGGTTTTGCAACTTAGAACAGCTGACCGTCATCGCAACTTTGCTTTAGCCCTGAGGTTGTTCCGGCGGCTTTCCGCCGGTAAAAATGCCGGCCGAGGTCAGGGCGACGCGCAGCATCCGCGCCAGATCGAGCTTGCGGTAAGGTTTTGCGAGCAGCAGCACCCCAAGATCCAGCCGGCCATGATGGACGATGGCATTTTCGGTGTAGCCCGACGTGAACAGCACGTTGAGCGGCGCGCGTTTCCGCGACATCTCCACGGCAAGCTGCCGGCCGTTCAACCCGCCGGGCATGATGACGTCGGTGAACAACAGGTCGAACGCCGCGCCGTGATCGGCGACCGAAAGCGCTTCGGCGCCGGTGGCGGCGGACAAGGTCTTATAGCCCAGACTTTGCAACTGGGTGACGACATAGGCGCGCACCAGCGGATCGTCCTCGACGACCAGGATGGTTTCGCTGCCGCCCTCCATCTCGGCCGCCGAAGGCTCTATTTCGATCTGCTCGGGTGCCAAGTGCGCCTTCGGCAGATAGAGCTTGAAGGTGGTGCCCAACCCTTCTTCGCTATACAGCTTGATGTGGCCGCCGGATTGCTTGACGAAGCCGTAGACCATGCTCAAGCCAAGGCCGGTTCCCTTGCCGACGCCCTTGGTCGAAAAGAACGGGTCGAACACCCGGTCGCGGATCGGCTCCGGAATTCCGGTGCCGGTATCGCTCACCGCGATCATGACGTAATCGCCGACCTGGGCATCGCCATTGGCCGCGGCGTAATCCTCGTCAAAACTCACATTGTTGGTTTCCAAAGTGAGCTTGCCGCCGCCCGGCATGGCGTCGCGGGCGTTGATCGCTAGATTGAGCAGCGCCGCACTGAGCTGGCCCGGATCGACCAAAGCCGTCCACAGATCGTCCGGCAGCATCGATTGGATTTCGATGTGCTCGCCGAGAGCCGGCCGCATCAATTTTGCGGATTCGACGATCAGGCGGTTGATGTCGGTTTCGCGCGGCTGCAGCGGCTGCTTGCGGGCAAACGCCAACAGATGCCCGGTGAGTTCGCTGCCGCGGTCGGCGGCCTCGCTGATCAACCTGGCGATCGCCGCCATGTCCGGCTTGTGGGAAACCTCCTCGGACAGAATTTCGATGGTCCCGGTGATTACCGTGAGCACGTTGTTGAAGTCATGCGCGATGCCGCCGGTCAGCTGGCCGAGGGCGTCCATCTTCTGGGCTTGCCGCAACTGCTCCTCGGCCGCGACCTTTTCGGTCAGGTCCCTGATGAAGGCGTTGAACACATAGCCAGAGCGGCGGCGCAGCGCCTTCAGCGACACTTCGACCTTGAGCGGATGGCCATCCTTGCGCAGCGCATCGGTCTCGAAGCGCTGGCCGACGCCGGCGCTCTCCTCCATGCGCACCATCCTTTGCTTCATGCTCTCGTAATACGGCCGGATCGTTTCCGGCAGCAACAGGCCGACCACGTGCCGGCCGACCGCCTCCTGCCGCGACCATCCGAAGATCGCCTCGGCCTGCGGATTCCATTCGAGGATATGGCCGTCGTCGTCGCTCTGGATGAACGCCTCGAGCGCATTGGCGATGACGTCGCGCGCCATCTGCTCGCTTTCGAGCAGCGCCTCCTGCGCCATCTTCTGCGCGGTGATGTCGCGGGCAACCTTGGCGGCGCCGATGATGGCGCCGGATTGCGACCTGATCGGGGAGAGGCCGAGCGCGACGTCGATCCACCGGTAATTCTTGTCGACGCGAACGGTATCGAGTTCGATTTTTTCCCCGGTTCGTATTCTGTCGAGAATGTCACGGGCCTCGCTGCGCAGTGGCTCCGGTACGATGATGTCGGTGCGGCTTCCGATCGCTTCCTGCGCGGTAAATCCGAACAGACGCTCGGCGGCCGGATTCCAGCCGGTGATGATGCCGTCGAGCGTCTCGGTCATGATCGCATCGTTGGAGGATTCCACCGCCGCGATGAACAGCTGCTCGCGCTCGAAGGCGCGGCGCCGCTCTTCGACCTCCTGATTGAGCGCCTTGGTCTTGGCCCGCGAATCCGCCGCCATGTCCGCGAACGCGCGCGCCAGCTCGCCGATCTCATGGCCGCCGCCGCTCGGCAGTGGCAGGTTCTGATCGCGGGAAAATCCCTGCACCGCCCTGGTCATCTGCACCAGCGGCCGCGTCAGCGAGCGGGCAACGATGACCGCCAGCACGAAGGCACAAAACGCCGCCAGGAATCCGGCCATCAGGGTGGAATCGCGGATCGCCGCCACAGCCAGCGTGAGCACCGAATACGGCACCGCCTGGATCACCGCGACCCGGGGGCCTTCCGCGAGCCGCACCATCTCCACACCCATCCCGAAGCGCCTGCCGGCCCGGTCCGCAAACACGCCCGCGGTGCTATCGCCCGCTTTCAGGAGTTGGGCGAAGTCCGGAATCTCGTCCTGGATATGCTCGGGCTTGCCGAATTCGAAGCCGAATTCATGGGCGGGGTCGGGATGCACGAGATAGTCGCCCTGCTCGTTGACGACATAGCTGTGGCCGCGCGCGATGGCATTCGCGCGGATCCGGGCAAAGGCCGGCCGCAGGTCGACATTGATGATGACGATGCCGAACGGCTTGCCGTCCGGTGTGTGCACCGGCGTTGCGACGCGCAGCACCGGGATGCGTGGCGTTTCGATATTGAGATCGACCGGCGAGACATAAACCTCGCCGAGCGGCAGCTTGATGGCTTGCTTGAAGACCTCGCGATCGCCCTTGCGCTGCAATTCACTGTCCGGAACGATGCGGGGCGTGCCGCCGGGGCCGGTACGATCGACCCGCACCAGCTCGCGCCCGCCGTCGTCGACGCCGATGTAGCGGAATTCGTGATAATTCGGCTTGGAGACCATTTCGGCCGCGAACCGCTGTCCGAGCCGCCGTCGCCACTCCATCTCGGTCGATTCCGCCGCAGGATCGGTGCCGCGGGCCAGCCGCGCCATCATGATGTCGATCACGGCGTTGGAGGAGCGGAACCCGATCACATCGGCGCGCGCACCACGGACGGAGGCGGCGAGCTCGGTGGCGAGCAGTTGCGCGTGGGTACTGATGCGATCCAATGCCCTGGGCAGGACAAACATGGCGATGTTGCGATAGGTCAGCGCCCCGACCGCGCTCGTTGCCAGCAGCACCAAGGCAACCATCGCAACAGTCAGTCGAGTAGACAACCTCATCGATTGCCCTCTGGGCGGCGCCTTAATCGGTGCCAAACCCAATGTGCCCCCTGGTTGTCAGCGAATCAACAGATCGCTGCCATACTAGTGGCGCGACTGCGCATCGGCGATGATCGTTAACGAATTGCTTCACGCGAAGGCTTTCGCTGTGGCGCGCGCCGGCCGTTGCAACGCACATGAAAAGATGGGCAGGAAACCGGCGGAGAGTGTGAACGGGTTCACATTGGTTTTTGCAACCGCATGTTTCCCTCGACTCCCGAGATCAACTGGGGGAAATGCACCATGAAGTGCGACTATGACGGCTTCAAGATCGAGTCGTTTGAGATTGGCAAGGGTTTGTGGCACGCCAGGATCCGGCGGGCCGACTTGCTGCCGGTCGTCATCGACGGCGTTTTGTTCTCCTCGCTCGAAATCGGCTTCGCCTGGTCCGACCCCGATGCCGCCATCGCCGATGCGAAAAGCAGGATCGATCACTTCAATCTCAAGCAATACGTGACCGCCGGGC